>JBBDMN010000241.1:2912-11672 GCA_040878305.1 Gaiellaceae bacterium | reverse complement strand
CGGGTTACCGGCCGAGGAGCCGATCGAGCCACGAACGCTTCGGCGGATGCGTCAGCTCCGGGGAGTCGTCGCTTGCAACAGTCTGTTGCAAGGAGAGATCGGGAGGCTCTTCGACGAGATCCGGTTCGGGAAGTGGCAGCGCCTCGGGGTGCGGTTCAGGCAGCGTCTGCGCCTCGGGCTCGCGCTCGACGACGGGCCGCATCAGCTCCTGCTCCCCGCGCCGCTCCTCTAGACGCTCGAAGTCACCGCGAATCGCGGCACGCATGTCGTCGAGGTGACTCTCTTCTCTCACCACGGGGGCGTTCCCGCCCTGCCGCCTGAATCCTCCACAACCATTGGCGGGAGAGCCAGCGCAGCAGCCACGAAGCTGATGCCTTCAGGGATCTTCGCCCGATCGGATTCCGCGCGAGCGGTTCCGATCTTGCGCACAACTACTACCGCGGAGACGCGAACGCGGCGATCCAGACGACTGCCTGTCCATCGCCGAAGAGGCCGTCGGCGCGGACGAGCGCGGTACCTACGTCCCGGAATCCCGCCCCGAGCACATTCGCGCGATGACCGGGCGACTGGAGCCACGCCAGAACGACGTCCCGGGCGCTTGCAGACCCCAACGGGCCGACGTAGAGGTTCTCACCAAAGCTCGAGTACCGGTAGCCCGCCGCGCGAAGAGACGCCGTCAGATCCGAGCCACACGGCGTATGCGATATCTGGCCGCAGGAGACGACCTTGTGTCCCTTGAGTCCGGCCGCGCGCTCGAGCGAGGACGACTGCGCGAGACGACCTCGCCGATCCTGGGCACGCGCCCAGTTGACGAGGCAGGTGACCGCGCGCCGCTGAACAGCCGGAGAGGCGGAGAGATCGGTCGATCCCTTGCAGGCCGACGCGGGCGCCAGATAGGCATTCCAAGCGCGTCCGCCTCCGTCCGCCGAGCCTACGACAACGAAGGCCGCAAGGGCAGCAAAGAGGAAAACTGTCAAGCCGATTCTCACCGGCGCTGCCGCAGTAGCAGGCACATACCCACCGTAGGAGGGATGCGGGAAATCGTCCCTGCCCACAACGGGGTACGCAGCATGCCTCGTATAGGTGATCCGGCCTCTCGCCCAGGTCAAGGGGGCGACTCTAGACTCTTTCCGCGGCGATGGCTACGCCAAGTGACGGCTGCCAAGAGACCGAGTGCCAGAGTCGGAAGAACGGTCAGCGACCGGTAGAGCAGCGTGGCCGCGACGGCATCGGGGTTCGAGGCGCCGAATGCGACGAGCGCTCCGGAGAGGCCGAGCTCCACGATTCCGACCCCGCCCGGCGTCAGCGGTAACGCCCCGAGGATGCGAATGAGAGACCACGCTGCAAATGCCTCGATCCAGGAGACCTCTGCTTGGGAGACACCGACCGCCCGGAGACAAACGAGGAGAAGGACGAACACGGTCAGGTGGCCCACGAGCGTCGCCGCAGTCAGCACGTGCCAACGACGCCGGAGGAGGCCCAGCGCGCTCGAGCGGAACCGGACGAAGCTCTTTCCGCCCCACGTCACAGGTTCCCTGCGCAGGAGTCCCATCGCGCGCGTCGCCAGATGAGCCGCGCGCTCGCCGATCCAGCGTGCGCGGTCTGCGCTCGAAAGCACGAGTGCGAACGAGACGACCACGAGGGTGACCACGCCGAGGCCGACGAAGGCAGCCGTCCGGAGCGCGGGATGATCCTGGTGTACGCCGGTCAGCAGCGCCAAGCCGACGATCGGGAACGCGAGGTTCGCAAGCTGGTTCCAGATACCCGTGACCGCCACGGCGAGCGCGACAGCGCCGGCACCGAAGCGCCACGAGCGGAGCATCGAGTACGAGCCCGCCATCCCCACCGCCGCACCCGCTGGGGACACGAGGGAGAGCGCAGTCGAGGCCTGAGTGAGGACGAACGCCTGCCGGTATCCGAGGCCGGGAAGCGCGACCATCCAGGGCGGCGGGAACGTTGCGAGATTCAGCAGCGTCGCTCCTACCAGAAGAAGGGCGTCCTGCCAGCCGATGTCCTCGATGACGTCCCACACGTCGCGGTAGTCCGCGATCCGCGGCAGGACAAGCACGAAGACGGCTCCGACCAGGATCGCCGTCGCGATACCGCCGAGAAGACGTTTCCGGCTCTTCCCCCATCTCCCTCCCGGCGAGGTGGTGCCGTCTGGCATCCGCGAGAACCTATCGTGGAGATCAAATCCAGACGGAAGGAGTCAGGACATGAAGACCAACAGGCGTTACACCATCGCTCCGGGCACGGTGCTCGCGCTTCTCGCCCTCTTCTTCGCCCTCGGAGGCTCAGCCTTCGCCGTCGGCGAGCGCATGCAGGGCGCGACAGCAACTCAGAAGCGCTGCGCAAACGGGGCAGTACGCGGCTTTGCGACTGTCACGGGCAATCCGACGATGGGAATCGCCAACGTCCCGGGCACCTACACGAGCGCTGGCGTGATCTTCGCGCGGAAGTTCAACTGCAACGGTCGGGCAGTTCAGGTGCGCCGGATCTCGCTGGGGGTGTTCGAGATTCTCTTCGTCGGCAACCCCGCTTCGACCGCAGTCGCCGGTGGATTCGGTAACGCCTACGCGACCGTCGACCCCGCCGAAGGCGGCGCGTTCAGAGTCAGTGTGCATCCGGCGGGCCGGGACGACCCGGCTGACCAGCCTTTCGTCATCGTCGTGGTGTAGGAGCTTTCGCGCGACAGAATCGAAGCAAGGTGCCTGTCACCGGGACATGTCCCGGTGACAGGCACCGGCTTGTCCAGCGAGCTGCTCCTCTACGGAAGCCGCGGCGCGAAGAACGTCGAGAGCGCCGCGGCGACGAGGAGCAGGCCGGCGGCCAGCGCGACAAAGAGGAAGGTGATCTCGCTCTCTCCGGGCTCGCGTCCGAGGCTCGAGCTCAGCTTCGCGTACGCCTTCTCGAGTGCGTCGGCCGTCCGCGCCTCCGAGAACTCGCCGCCGGTCATCTCGGCGATCTGCCTCAGCGTCTCGGGGTCCGGCGGGACCGGGATGTCCTGGCCGGTTCCCGGGTCGGGCGGGCCGAAGTTGCCGAACGCGCCCCGGTCTATCGTCCCCTCCGGAGTGCCGAGCGCGACCGTGTAGACGGGAATGCGCGCTTCCTGGGCGAGCGCCGCGCCCTCGAGCGGCTGCAGGATGCCGCGGGTCTGCGCTCCGTCGGAGAGGAACAGGATCGACACCGGTCCCTGCTCGTCGTCGTCCTCACTGTCTGCGGCCTGAGCAAGCACCCTCGTTTTCGCAGGTTCGACCCGGAAGGCGATCTCGTCACCGGTCGGCGGCTCCCCTTCGGTCACCTGCTTCCCGAGCTCGACCGCCGTCTGCAGCGCGTCGCCGATCGCGGTTCCTCCGAAGACGAGGAACGTGTCGATCTCGTCGACCGCGGTACGAACGAGGTCGTGATCCTTCGTCGGCGGCGTCGCAACCTGAGCGTCGCCCGCGAAGACGACGAGGCCGACGCGCAGCCGGTCGGGCACGTGGTCGAGGAAGCTGCGAATGGCCTCTTGCGCGGCGGCGAGCCTCGTCGGCTCGACGTCTTCGGCCTGCATCGAGCGCGAGGTGTCGATGACGAGGATCACCGTCGCTCGCTCCTTGAGGAGCATCCGCTCGACGTGCGGTCGAGCCAGCCCGACGAAGAGGAGCGCAAGAGCGAGCGCGAAGAGGACCGGCGGTACGAGGCGCGGCCACGACCGGCCCGACACGACGGTGGCTAGCACGTCGAGGTTCGTGAACCGAACCGCGTAGCGCATCCTCCGCCGCTCCGAGACCAGCCACAACCCCATCGCGGCGGCAAGCACGAGCAGCGTGACCAGGAGCCACGGGCTCTGGAAGCTCATCGCGCCCTCGCGCACACGGCGTGTACCTGGACGACCGCGCGCACGCCCCCGAGCTCAGCGTCTCCCTGCACCCGCACGACCACCCGCCCGTCGCGAGCCGCGCGCGTGCCCGTCACCCCGGCGGCGAGGCTCGCGCTCGGCGGCGTCCGCGTGAAGAAGCCGAAGGCGTGAGAAGAGGCCACGAGGTGTTCCCCTGCGAGGCAGCGCGCCGAGACGCTGGCGTTACCCGGCCGTACCCGCAGCGTCTTCACCCGCCGGACCGTGGGATTTCCCGGAGGGACGATCGCAAGCGCTGTCGGCACGCGTGGGCCGCCGCCGGCCGCGGGCACGCAGCCGATGTAGGGCCGGAAGCTCGTCGACCGTGGGGAATCACCGACATACGAGGCTCTGAAGACCACGGATCGCGCCGTCGTGATCCCGGGGTTGACCGGGCTGCCGAGTCTTCCGGAGAAGCTCACTTCGATTCCACGCTCGCTGAGCTCGGCATCCAGGCCGCCGACGACGTACCGCCGCGGGCAGGTGAGCTGATACTCAACCTGCGGACGCTGCATTCCGCCACCGCTCGGCACCACCACCCAGGGCCCGGCGACCGGCACGCACACCTGCAGGCCCTCGCACTCGTTCGCACTCCCCGCAGGCGCGACGACCACGAGGGCGGTCGCGAGGGTCGCGGAGAGAACGACGATCTGGGCGAGCCGCTTCATGCCACCCTCCTGAAGAGAAACGCGGAGATTCCGCCGCCGAACAACAGCAGGACCGCCGCGCCGGCGGCGAAGACGTCGGTGACCTCGCGCAGCTCCTCTCGCTCGCCCAGGCGCGAGCCGAGATCCTCGTAGACCTTGCGTAAGCCCTCGTCGTCCAGAGCGACGAAGAACTCCCCGCCGGTCGCTGTGGCGAGCTGCTCGAGTGTCTCGGGGCTCGGCGGCACCCGGATGATCCGGCGGAAGCCGCCGGTCAAGGTCTCCTCGACCACCCCGTCGGGCGTCCCGACGAGCACCGTGTAGACGGGGATCTTGCGGAATCTCGCCTCTTCCGCAGCCTTGGCCGGATCCACGCGTCCGCCGTCGCGAGCGCCGTCGGAGATGAGCAGGATCGCCCTCGGCGGCACGACGTCGTCGCTCGAGCGCTGCCGCTGTCCGAGCTGGATGGAGAGCGCGACCGCGTCGCCGATCGCCGTGCCCTCGCCGGGAATGAGCGAGTCGAGCGCCGTCTCGACGAGGGCGCGATCCTCGGTCGGCGGCACTCCCACGGCCGCTCGCGTGGCGAACGACACGACGCCGACGCGGAACTTCTCCGGCACCTCGGCGAGAAAGACCTTCGCGGCGGCGCGGGCCGCGTCCAGGCGCGTGGGCTCGACGTCCGTCGCCTTCATCGAGCGGGAGACGTCCATGGCGAGGATCACCGTTGCCTCCTCCCGCGGCACGCTCACCGTCGCGTGCGGCCGCGCGACACCGACGATCATTGCCCCGAGCGCCAGCAAGAGAAGGACGAGCGGCAGAAAGCGAACCTTCCCGGGAGCGCGGTGGACGATGTTCGGCAGCAACGCCGGGTTCCCGAACGCGGCCTGAGACCGCCGCCGCCGTTGCTCCTGCCAGAGGTAGACGGCGACAAGTAGCGGAAGCGCGACGAGGCCAAGCAGGACGATGGGCCAGGTGAAGCTCACCAGCGGCTCCGGCGGAGGAAGACGACGAGCGTGCGCAGCCAGTCGCCGGAGGTCGTGAGCACGACGTGCCGCACGCCCGCCGCAGTGATCGCGCGCGTCACCTGTGCCCGCTCGGCCGTTGCCGCCGCCGCGAAACGCTCGCGGAGCCGGCGGCTGCGCGTGTCGACCCGAAGCTGGCGCCCGGTCTCGGGATCGACGAGCCAGAGCAGGCCGACGCTCGAGAGCTCCTGCTCGCGCGGATCCCGGATCTCGACCGCGACGACGTCGTGGCGCCCCGCGAGCTCGAGGAGCGGTCGCCGCCAGCCTTGGGTACCGCGGAAGTCCGAGACGAGCACGACGAGCGACCGCTGCCGGGCGAGGGAGCTCGTACGCGCGATCCCCTCGCTCAGCGAGGTCGCGCCGCCAGCCGGCTCTTCCTCGTCCGCCTCGTCCCGCAGGGCGGAGAGTAGCCCGACCAAACCGGCGCGTCCCTGCCTCGGCGGAAGCATGCGCGGCCCGGCGCCCCCGAACGTAACGATGCCGAGCCGATTCCCGCGGCGCGTCGCGAGATGCCCGAGCGCGATCGCGACCCCTTCGGCGACGTCCGCCTTGCGGCGGTCGGCCGTGCCGAACTGCATCGAGAGAGACGTGTCAAGCGCGAGCCAGGTGACGAGAACCCGCTCCGCGAGATCGACCCGTACGTGCGGCTCGTTCGTCCGCGCGGTCACGTTCCAGTCGATCCTGCGCACGTCGTCTCCCGGGACGTACGGGCGGATCATCGCGAGCTCCGATCCGGTCCCGAGGAGGTTCGAGCGGAAATCACCCGCCAGCAGCCCCTCCATCCTCCGGGCGATCGATACATCGAGCGCGCGCAGCAGCCCTTCCGGCATCGACCCCGGGCCCGGGCGGGCGGGCGTCGAGCCGGAGAGCAGCGCGCTGGCGGATCCGGGCGACGTCATGCGGCGTTCACGCGAGCCAGGTCGAGCTGCGGAGCGGGAACGGCTCCGAGCACCTGGTCGAGGATTGCGTCGGGACTCACCTCCTCGGCGAGAGCCTGGTAGCTCAGGACGAGCCGGTGGCGAAGCGCGTCACGCGCGAGCGCCTGAAGATCCTCGACGAGCGCGTACTCACGGCCGCGGATCAGCGCGAGCGCCCTCGCGCCCTGAACGAGGCTGATCGGGCCGCGCGGGCTGGCGCCGTACGAGATGTACGGGGCGAGATCCGGGAGACCGTGCGCGGCAGGTTCCCGAGTCGCCGTGGCGATATCGACGGCATAGCTGACGAGAGACGGGTCGACGTACGTCTCGTTCACCGCCTGTTGCAGGGCCTTCAGGTCGTCGAGCGAGAGCGCCTGGCGGAGCTCGGGCGCCTCCACGAGCTGCCGCTGGACGACCGTGAGCTCCTCGTCGTGCTGGGGGTACCCGATGACGACCTTGAGCATGAAGCGGTCGATCTGCGCCTCCGGCAACGGATACGTGCCCTCCGACTCGATCGGATTCTGGGTCGCCATGACGAGAAACGGCGCGGGCACGGGATACGTCTGATGCGCGATCGTCACCTGCCGCTCCTGCATCACCTCGAGCAAGGCGGACTGAACCTTCGCGGGCGCACGGTTGATCTCGTCGGCGAGGAGGAAGTTGCAGAAGACAGGACCGAGCTCCGTGTCGAACTCGCCGTCTCCGACGCGATAGATGCGCGTCCCGACGAGGTCGGACGGAACTAGGTCGGGCGTGAACTGCACCCGCGCGAACGACCCGCCGAGCACGCCGGCCGTCGTCTTGATCGTCAGCGTCTTCGCAAGGCCCGGAACTCCTTCGATCAGGAGATGCCCCTGCGCCAGCAGGCACACGAGCACCCGCTCGAGCATCGCGTCCTGCCCGGCGATGACCCGCCTGATCTCGAAGAGCGCCTGCTCCAGCTGCTCCTTCGCCTCCGGCGGGGTTGGTACGGCGCGGTCCGGCGTCTGCTCGGTCACTCGGGCTCCTCTCTCTCCGCTAAGAGATATACGAAAGCAGAAGAACCTGAGTTTCGAGTAAGAGGAACCCGCCTGTTAACGATCGGTGTTCTCGAGTCGAGCGGCCTCGACGAGCTTGGTCGGTGCGACCTCTGCGTACGCGTCCTCGGCGATTCCGGTGAGCTCGTCCCAGTCGAGCCCCCGATCGAGTCGCACTCCGAGCCATCCTCGGTGCCCGACGTACGGCGGGACGAAGAACCTCTCCGCGTCGGCCTTGACGAGCATTCCCTGAACGCCGTCCTGTGCGGCACACCAGATGGCGAAGCGCCCGTCGCCGTGGTGATCTGTCAACACCATCAAGAATGCGCGCTTCTCACGGACGAAGAACGTCGGCGCGCCATGGCTCAACCGCTCGCTCGTCTCCGGGAACGCGAGGCAGATCTCGCGGAGCTTCCCGAGAGTCCGCTCCCGCTCAACCGGATCGACCATGCAGGAGAAGAATCGTCGCACACCACCCTCCGTGCCCGAGGACGGCAGCTTGTGCGCTTGGTAACTAGATGCAAGGATGGGTCGGTGCGGCTACTGCTCGCAACTATCGGATTGGTGGTCGTCGTAGCAGGCTGTGGAGGAAAGGGCGGCGAACCTGCCGTCGACATCTCGTCCGGCGATCCGATCTCCGGAAAGCGGCTCTTCGCGGAGCAAGGGTGCGTGCACTGCCACACCTTCGCCGCGGCGGGCTCGATTCGCAACGCCGGCCCCAACCTCGATGAGGTGGCCAAGCGCTACCCCGCCGAGTTCATCCTGAAATCGATCACAGACCCGAGTGCCTACATCGAGAAGGGAGCTGGGGGCAGCATCGGAGGATCGAAGGAGTACAGGGTGCCAATGCCGCCTTCCGGCCCGGACGCGCCGAACGCAGAGAACCTGATGACCGAGCAAGAGCTCGCTGACATCGTCGCGTTCATCGAGTCCAGCGGAGGGCCCTGAAAGCAACTCTGCCCGGCCGAGTTCGCAGCCGACCGCTAGGAGCGCCGAACCCCCATCGTGATCGAGCCGACGTAGCCGGACCCGCTCCGCTTCAACTTCAGCGTCGAGCGCCTGCCGCCGTTCCGGTAGATGAAGTCAGCGGCGTTGCGCGTATCGCGACTGGGCCGCCTCGCGTACGGGGTCCGCTTGTAGACGGTGTCGGTCAAAGAGTCGGGGAAGTAGAGCTGCCCCGTATGTACCTCGTTTCCGCCGACGTGCACGGTGACGTGGATGTGCACCGCCCTGCCGCCGTACCAGCCGGGGTAGATCGTGCGAAACACGGCGACGCCCTTCGCA
>JBBDMN010000241.1:0-2812 GCA_040878305.1 Gaiellaceae bacterium | reverse complement strand
CCTGCCGCCGTACCAGCCGGGGTAGATCGTGCGAAACACGGCGACGCCCTTCGCATCCGTCCGCTGGATCCCGCGCAGGAAGCGCTTGTCCTCGGTGTCCTGCGCACCCGTTCCCGAATATACGCCGCCCGCGTCGCAGTGCCAGATGTCGACGGTGGCGCCCCGGATCGCGCGACAGGTCGACGCGTCGACGACCGCGAGCCGCAGCATGAGCGCGACGCCGGGCTTCCCCTCGGTGATGTTCCGCCGGATCTTGTGGTCGTCGAGGTAGAACGGGCCTTCGGTCGACTCCGGCGCGAGCACGCAGGCGACCGCACCGCCCGCGATGTCTTCGGCACCGAGCGAGTCCGCGACCTTCCAACCGCCGACGGCTGCGGCCCCTGCGAGCAGCCCGCCGAGCTTCAGCAGCGAGTCGCGCCTCGAGATGCGAGTCTCTTCGTCCATCGCCCGAAGGTAGCGCACGACGATGAAAAAGGGCTAAGAGAGCAGCGGGCCGCGGGCTACGCGGTCTGCTCGATCGACGCGACGGCTCTCGCGACCCCGCCCACGGTGAACGCGACAGCGAGCCGGTCGTCGCGAGAGTCGGCCACGAGCTCGACGTCGTCCTCCAGATCGATCGCGTGACGATGCTCGAGGCGCGCTCGTAGTGGTCGTCGCGGATCCGGGCCTCGCGCGGAGAGCAGCTCCTCCACGGCGTGCCAGTACACGGCGTTGTTGACGTGTCCGAGAAGGTCGATGTCGGTTAGTCGAAGAGACCAGTGCAGGCGGCGGGCGTCCCCCGGAGGCGCCGGGAGCTCGAGCTTCGTCGAGACGATGCGGCCGTCCGCTGCTTCGCCATAGGCGTCGAATCCAGCGAGCCGGGAAGGCCTCGCATCCGGCCCGAGATGGACCCACACGCTGTCGAGCTCGACGCTCCCGCCGCGGTCTCCCACGAGTGACATGCGCCTCCCGGCTGCAACACTCGCGGTCCCGCTGCACCACGTCGTGAGCTCGACACGATCGTCGTCGACGGGCGGATTGACGACCTCGATCCGAGTGTGCCGCATCACCCAAAGGTGCTTAGGGGAACCCCAGCCGGTCTCGTCGACGTCGTCCATCGCGACGTCCTGGAGGTACCGGGCGACCGCGTCCAGTCGAAGCCGACCGTCCTCCGCTCGGTCGGAGAGCCGAATGCGGCGGCTCGAGCCGAAGACCCTGCCGGCACTCGGGCGTAGAACGAGCGGCTCCACGCCCGAAACCTAAAGGAGCGTGGTCGCGAGCCAGTCGATCGCGGCAGGGATGTGCGCCGTATCGATCTGGTGGGCGGCGTCGGACTCGTGGTACTCGACCTCGAGCCCTCCCGCTTCAAGGAGCTCTCGAGCGCGACGAGCGAAACCGATCTCCATGATCGGATCGTTCCGGCCGTGTGCGATGAAGGCGCGAAGCTTCTCCCGTCCTCCGAGATCCGGCTCCCAACCCTCCATGACGGGCACGAAGCCGGAGAACGCAAGAATCCCGGCTGGAGCGGGCCGATCGGCAGCGAGACCGAGCGAGTAGCTCATCACCGTGCCCATGGAGAAGCCGCCGAGCACGGTGCGCTCCGGCGCGATCCCCGTGCGCTCCCACAGCTCGTCGTGGAACGCGGCGAGCGTGCGATATGCCTCTCGAAAGGTGTCGGGATCCGGGTAGCCGACGCGGGGCACGACGTACCAGTGGTAGCCGGGCCAACCGGGAACCTCGAGCGGCGCGCGCGGCGTGACGACGTGCAGCCTCCGCTCCACGTCAAGCACGTCGCCGAGCTGAAGCAGGTCGTGCTCGTCCGCGCCGCGCCCGTGGTGCAGCACGAGCAGGCCGGCCGGATCGCCGTCGGCGGGCCGCTCGCGGAAGGCCAGCGCGCTCATGCGCTGATGCTGTCACAGAGCCGCGCGAGTCCGAACTCACACGAGCTGTCGCTTCCTCGAAAGGGAGCGCAGGGGCGTTAGGCTGCGTCATGGGCCGCGTCGAGAGTCGGCTGAGCGATCTCGGATTGACTCTTCCGGCGCCGCTGACACCACCTCCCGGCGCGCAGTTCAACTTCGAGCTGGTGAAGGCGCACAAAGGACTTGCGTACATCTCGGGGCATGGACCGTTCGACGGGCCCACCCCGCTGATGCAAGGGATCGTCGGCGGAGACCTGACGGTAGAGCAGGGCTACGAGGCGGCGCGCATGGCCGGCCTGTCCATCCTTGCGTCCTTGAAGCGAGAGCTCGGGGAGCTCGATCGGGTCACGCAATGGCTCCGCGCCGTCGGATACGTCCAGTGCGCACCCGGCTTCGAGCGCAATCCGCTCGTCGTCAACGGTTTCAGCGATCTCATCGTCGAGCTCTGGGGCGACGCAGGCCGGCACGCGCGTTCCGCGCCGGGTCAGGGCCCCTCGCCGTATAACGTGCCGATCATCGTGGACGCGATCGTCGCGGTTTCCGAGTGAGGGTATGAGCGTTTTTGACGATCTTGCCGGCTTGCAGCCGCTCGACATCTGGGATGGCGTTGCTGCACGAACGGTCGAGGGGCAACTCTGCGCGCTCGCCGTCGTCGAGCTCGATCCGAACAGCGTCGTCTCCGAACACAGCCATGACAACGAGCAGCTCGGGATGGTCATCAGCGGAGCCGTGACGTTCCGTGTCGGCGACGAGACTCGAGATCTCGGCCCGGGCGGAACCTGGCGGATCCCTCCGAACACACCGCATGAGGTTCACGCGGGTCCCGAAGGAGCCGTCGTCGTCGACGTGTTCGCACCGGCGCGCGAGGACTGGCGGGCGATCGAGCGCGTCGACGCTCGAACGCCGCGCTGGCC
>JBBDMN010000240.1:0-12961 GCA_040878305.1 Gaiellaceae bacterium | reverse complement strand
ACGATCGTCGGCGTCGTGATGGCGTTGCCGGCGATGCGCAGCACGAGCTCGAGGACGCCCAGGGTGAAGCCGGCGAGCGTCATCAGCACGCCGAAGGAGTAGAAGAAGACGAGCGGGTGGAAGTCGCGGATCACGTACTTGTGCCCCATCCGCCACCAGAAGCCCTTGAACAAGAGCCACGAGATGCGCGGGATGACCGACCTGAGCCGGATCCCCGAGCGCTCGCCGATGTCGTAGATCGGCCGGGACGGAACGTCGCGCACGCGCGCGTTCTGGACGTTCAGGTGGACGAGCAGGTCATTCGGAAAGCCGTAGCGCGGGTAGATGCGGTCGAGATCGAGGCGGTGGAGCGCGTCCGCCGAGAGTGCCGTGTACCCGGCCTGTGAGTCGGCGACGTGCCAGTAGCCTGACGCAATCTTCGTCAGGAGCGAGAGCACCGCGTTCCCGAGGTAACGGGTGCGCGGGATCACCTTCCAGGCCTCTCCCGAGAACAACCTGTTCGCCTTCGCGTACTCCGCCTCGCCGCGCGCGACCGGCCCGACGATCTTCTCGAGCTCCGCGGGATCCATCTGGTTGTCCGCCGCCATGACACACACGACGTCGATCCGCTCCTCGAGCGCGCGGCGGTAGCCGGTGACGATGGCGGCGCCGACGCCCTTGTTCCGCTCGTGGCGAATCACCTCGACGCGAGGGTCGCCCACACTTCGCGCCTGCTCGCCCGTCGCGTCGCCAGAAGCGTCGTCGACGACGTAGATCCGGTCGACGAGCTCCGGGATCCCACGCAGCGTCTCGACTACGAGGCCCTCCTCGTCGTACGCGGGCACGACGACCGCGACCCGCTTGCCCTCGAACATCAGCTCGACGGGGCGTTGGTGTGCGCCCGGCGAGCCAAGAACGGCTCAGCCGCGAGCGCCGCCACGACGCCGACGAGAAGTCCGATCAGCGCGCCGACGAGGAGCGACGATCGGCTCGAGCGCGCGGTCGTCTTCGCAGCCGCGGCAGGCTCGACCACGCGGCTCGACTCGACGCTCTCGGCGAGGTTCAGGAGCTGCCGCGCTTCGAAGAGGTCGTCCTGGAGAGACGTGCGGCGAGCGTCCGCGGTCGTGATCACCGAGTTCAGGTTCGCGCTCAAGAGCAGTCTCTGATCGAGCGGAATGGACTGGTCCTGGATCAGCGTGTCCTGCTGGCGCTGCGCAGTCCCGATTCGCGCTTCCACCGCGTCGAGCTGCGATTCGCTCACCGCAACCTGGCTCTCGAGAAGCTCGACCTTCTCCGACACGTAGACGGAGACGCCCTCGACGACACGTGCCGCAAGCGCATCTGCGGCCTCCTCGACGCTACGCCGACCGGCGTCACCCTTGACGGCGATCTCGACCAGCGGGTTGACGCCGCGCACCTGACCGGGGGCGAGGAGCTCCTTCGTCGAGATGGACGAGCGAAGCTTGGACACGGGGATCCCGGTCTCGTCCGAGACGACTTTCAACACCGACTCGGAGCGGACGATCTCACCGACCGTGCGGGGATTCGTCGCCAGGCTCTGGATCTGCCCGCCACCGAGCGGTGCGAACGGCTGACCGAGGTACACGATCGTCTCCGCCCGCCAGACCGAACCTCCGGACACGGCGAGCGCGAGACCGATCACGGCTCCGATCACGAGGCCTCCGACAGGCAGCCACCACCTCACCTTCAGTCGCTGCCACGCGGTGGAGAGATCGACCTCCTGCTCGTCGTCCAGCTCGGGAGCGGCGGGGCGGTCGGTCATGGGGTCGCGACCCTATCAGCGGCCCATCGCCACTGGGCTCCGAGCCCTTGCTCGAACGGCGTTCGCGGCTCCCAGCCCGTCTCCGCGCGAAGTCGGGAGGTGTCTGCAGCGGTGCGTCGCGAGTCGCCCTTGCGTCGCGGACCGCGGACGAGCTCGAGCCGCTTTCCCGCAATGCTCCCCAAAGCCTCGATCGCGTCGAGGACGGAGACCTCGACACCGCCGCCGACGTTGTATGTCTGCCGCGGAGATCCCCCTTCCATCGCCCGGATCGTCGCGTCGATCGCGTCGTCGACGTACGTGAAGCTCCGGGAGTCGGTGCCGTCCCCGTAGAGCTCGAACGGCCTGTCCTCGACGAGACACGCGACCATGCGCGCGAGAGCCATGTCAGGCCGTTGTCTCGGCCCGAAGATCGTGAAGTAGCGCAGAACGACGTAGTCGAGTCCGAACTCCCGCCCGTACGCGTACGCGAGGTGCTCGCAGGCGAGCTTGGTGATCCCGTACGGCGAGAGCGGCCTCGGCACCGTGTCCTCCGGGGTCGGATATGCCTCGGCGTCACCGTAGATCGACGAGGAGGACGCAAGAACCGTGCGCGAGCCCACGGCGGCGGCGGCCTCGAACAAGCGACGGCTGGCGAGCACGTTCTGGCGCGCGTAGATCGGGAAGACGTCGCCGAAGCTCGAGACGCCGGGTTGACCCGCGAGGTGGAAGACACCGTCGACTCCATCGAGCTCGAGCGCGTCCTCGGCGATGTCGATCCGCTCCACGGGAAGCCCGCGCGCGTTCTCCTCCTTCAATCCCGGGTCGTAGTAGTCGGTGAAAGCGTCCCAGCCGACGGCGTCGTGGCCGCGTTCTAGGAGGGTCCGAAGGAGCTGCGAGCCGATGAAGCCCGCGGCTCCGGTGACGACGTAGCGCATCTGGAGGAACGCTAGTGGTCTTTCCCCATGGGTGCTCAGTCGTAGTGGCAGTCGTACATCGTCTGTCGCTGCGTGGGCGTCGAGACACCCTCCCAGAGATAGACGACCTTGCCTCGCCGCTCGAGCCTTCCAACCAGCTCGCCCGCGACTGATCGGTAGAGATCGACCAGTCGCTCGGCCTCGGACGTCGAGCGTGCGATTGCCGCATGGACGCCGTTGCCCTCGACTCGCGTCGCGACCCAGCCGCGCCCCGCACTCGCCGCGATCGGGTCGGTCGCGGTTGTGAGCTCGAGGAGCTTCTCGCGCGTGAGACAGCGAATGGTCTCAGCGAGCGGCGGCGTCTCCTCGTGGACGACCCGGTACACGAGCCAACCGCCGATCTGAACCGCGACGATCGCGGCGACTGTGACGAGCGCGAGGCGCAGATACCGCCACTCCCAGTCCGCGACTGAGTTCACGGGTTGGCGACGGCGAGGCCGAAGCGGAGACTCACGACGGCGCAGAGGGCAAGGATCACCGCGAGAGGGAGGAGTAGCCTAGGAAACCGGCGCGTGATCCCGTCGACCGCGAACCCGAAGCATGCGGCCCACGCCGGAACCGCAGTGAGCATGAAAGAGCCCTTCCCTGTGTCCCCGTCCGTGGTCGGGTACGCGGTCGCGAAGTAGAGAACCCCGAGCAGCGCTGCCGCCGGAAGCAACGAGATGAGAAGGCGCGCGGGTTCGTCCGAAGGGCGCCTGAGCGAAAAGACCAGAAGCGCCAGCCAGCCGGCGACCGCGAGGAGTGTGAAAGGAACTCCGACGACGGCTTGGACAACCGTCTCGCGATGCTCGGACTTCGAGGGTGGCCCGCCCGAGCTGTTCCAATGCCAGACGCCGAAGTAGTCGCCCCACACCTCCGTATAGGCGATAGGCGCAAAACGGTTCGAGAACGAGGGCCGCACAGGATCGGTAAGCATCTTCGGCAGGCCGAGAGTGACGTAGAAGCCGAGCGGCCGCCGGTCCCAGAGCGACGTTTCCACTTGTGGCCGGTCGAAGATCGGGTTCTCGTACTGCGTCGCCTGGTACGCGTACCACGGGAGCGGAAGCGCTATGGCGGCGACGGCTGCGACTGCGAGCGCGCGCCCAATCGTTCGGCGCTCGGTCCGACGCGTGAGGAGGGCGACGCAGAGCACGAGGAGAACGACGCCCACCGTCCAGAGCGTCCAGGCGCGGACGAGTTGACCCGCGGCGAGAGCCGCTCCGATCCCCAAGGCCGCGACGAGCGAGTATCGGCGGTGCACGAGCATCCGCGCGGCGAGCACGACCGCAAGCGTCGAGAAGAAGAGGGACAGCGGCTCTGGGTGGAACATAGCGGACGCCTTGAAAACGACGGGGCAGGCGACGACGAAGCCGAGGGCGGCGACGTGTAGCACGGCTCGCCCGGGCCAGAGCTCGCGCACGAGCAGCAGCAGCAGAAGCACCGTCCCGACCGCGGCCAGCGCGTTGACCACCTGCCCGACGCGCTCCGGATGCTCCAGCCCGAGCTCCTCACCGAGCAGAATCCCGACGCCGCCGACGGCGAAGAACCCGGGCGGCGTGTAGTAGCTTCCGGTGCCGTCCGGAAGCTCGCCGTCCTTGACGAGGTTCGCGTAGTCGAGTGCCTCCTGGGCGTCGTACCCGGCAATCGCGGGGTACACGAGCGCGTTTCGGACCGCGACGACGGCAACGAGAAGGAGAATCGCCGCGATGGCGCCGGTTTCGAGGCGGGAGCGCCAGGGTCCCGAACCGCCAATCACAGGGCGGACACTAGTGGGAGCAGACGACGAAAACGACGTGCTCAAGGCGAGGGCAACGGGCGAAGCGTCCCGTCACCGTCGCGCTCGAGGCAGACCTCCGAGAAAAACCGTGTCATGAGGACGCCGTCCTCGAACTCGCCGAGGCGCGGCTGCGGCCGTTCGCCGCGGGCGAGCGCGAGAGCGAGCTCCGGGTAGCGGCTGCCGGCGGCGAGTGGCAGCGGGAACCCGCCGCCGAACCGCGTGTTCACGTCCGTGACGGGAAGTGTGCCGTCGGGCTCGCGGAAGCACTGCACGTTCGCCGGCCCTTTGATCCCGACCGTCTCCGCGACGTGGCAGCCGTACTCGATCAGCTCCCCATCCCTGAGCGAGGCGCCTTTGATCGACTCGCCGCCCTTCGACTGCAGCATCGTCCGGGGGATTGAATTCAAGCACCGTCCCTCGAGGTCGCAGAAGACGTCGATCGAAAACTCCTCGCCGAGACATCGCTCCTGCACGAACGAAGCGACCGTCGTGTACCGGAGGAAGAACTCGAGCTGCTCGGGATCCGCGGCCTCGAAGATGTGGCGCGAGCCAAAACCCTGACGAGCCTTCACGAGCAGCGGATACCGCGCGTCGTCGGGGACATCCTCAGGCGCCCAGCTCCGCGGAGACCCAATCTCGTGGGCGACGAAGAAGCGGTGGGCCTCCAGCTTGTCCGACATCCGGTCGCACACGTCCGCGTCGGGAAGGAGCACGACCGCGGGCTCGAGCTCCTTGCGGGCGCGCGAGAGGACGGGATGGTCGAGATCGTTGAGCGGCACGACGAGGCGGACGTCGTGCTCGCGCACCAGCTCCGACAGCGCGGCGACGTAGCCCGGATCCGCGATTCGCGGCACGATCGCTCGCCGGTCCGCGTGGTAGAGCGCAGGTGCCAGGGTGTCCGCATCCGCGGCGAGCGTCAGGGCGCCGGCGGCGCGAAACGCACGCACGATGTCGACGCGCTGGCCCGCGCAGGTGAACAGCACGACTGTCACGGTGGCAGAGAGTAGCGTTGTCCGGCGCCAGCCCTCGATCCGCCCACAGTGTCTCCTCAAGACACGTCCAGGGTCTGACCCTTTCTCGCTAGTAGCGGCATTTCTTGCCGCATGAGGCTTGCGCAGCCCACAGCCTGTGGAACGTCGGCGCCATCGGTCGGTGCCGAGCCGCTCGGGACATGTGCAGCGCGTGTCGCTTGCGTTGCGTGGAGCTCGCAGCAACGTCGCTAACGTCTGACACCGTTGTCCCCCGACCCGATCCGAGTCCTTCGCGTGATCGCCCGCCTGAACATGGGCGGCCCGGCTATCCATGTCTCCAACCTCGCGGCAGGGCTCGAGACGCGCGGCTACCACACGACGCTCGTCGCCGGCAGCCTCGCGCGCGGAGAGGACTCGATGGCTTTCGTCGCCGAGCGTCTCGGCGTCTCCGTCGTCAGCGTGCCTGACATCCAGCGGGAGGTCTCGCTGCTCCACGACGCCCGCTCCGTCGGCCGGCTCGCGGAGCTGATCCGAAGCGAGCGACCGCACATCCTCCATACCCATACGGCGAAAGCGGGAGCGATCGCGCGCGCAGCCTCGCTCCTCACGGGGAACGCGCGGCCGCCGCTGGTGCTCCACACCTTCCACGGACACGTCCTCAAGGGGTACTTCGACCCAAGGCGCACGGCGCTCTTCCGCCAGGTCGAGCGGACGCTCGCTCACGCCTCTGACGTGCTCGTGGCCGTCAGCCCCGAGGTTCGGGACGAGCTCGTCGAGCTCGGGGTCGCGCCGCGCGAGAAGTTCGTCGTGATCCGCCTCGGCATCCCCCTCGAGGAACGTCTCGGCGACCCCACCGCCGACGAGGACTACCGTCGTCTGTACGGGATCCCGTCAAGTGCGTTCGTGGTCGGCTGGGTCGGACGCATGACCGGCGTGAAGGACACCGGAGCCGTCCTCGAGATCGTGCGAGCCACGCGCGAACGTGGAGTCGACGCCGTCCTGTGCATGGTCGGAGACGGGCCCGACCGTGAGCGGCTCGAGCAGCTCGCACACGAGCTCGGGATCGCGCGGTCGTGCTACTTCGTCGGGTATCAGGAAGACGTGGCCGGCTACTACCGCCTGTTCGACGCGTTCTTGCTCCCGTCCGTGAACGAAGGCACGCCGGTCAGCGCAATCGAGTCTCTGGCGTCAGCAACGCCGGTGGTGGCAAACCGGGTCGGAGGTGTGCCGGACGTCGTCCGCGACAGGGTCGACGGATTCCTCGTCGAGCCGGGGGACGTCGAGGGAGCGGCAGCGAAGCTGGCGACGCTCGCCGGGGATCCTGAGCTGCGGGCCAAGCTGGGGCAGGCGGGTCGCACGCGAGTTCTCGAGCGTTATGCGGTCTCGCGTCTCGTGGATGACGTGGACCGGCTCTACCGCGCGCTACTGGCAGCGAAGGGGCTCTACTAGGAGCGCCACCCGCCTGCCGCACCCCGGTACGTCCCCCGGAAGAGCGCGAGCGGCGTCCGCAGCAGGATCTCGAGGTCGGTCTTCGGCGAGCGATGCTCGACGTACCAGACGTCGAGCTCGATTCGATCCGCCCAGGGGAGCGATGCCCGCCCCTGCACCTGCGCCCACCCCGTGAGGCCCGGCCTGATCGCGAGTCGCCGCCACTGATGCTCGTCGTACTGCTCCACCTGGTAGCGGAGCGTCGGGCGCGGCCCGATCACGCTCATGTCCCCGCGAAGCACGTTCCAGAGCTGCGGGAGCTCATCGATCGAGGTGCGGCGCAGAATCCGGCCGACCCGCGTGATCCGGGAGTCGCCCTTGTCGACCGCGAAGCCGGCCCCGAGCTTCTCGGCGCCCACGACCATCGTCCGCAGCTTCAGGACCTCGAAGTCCTCACCGTCCCTGCCGACCCGGGTCTGGCGATAGAGAACCGGGCCGCCGCTCTCGAGCTTGGTCGCGAGCGCCGCGACGCCGAGCACGGGGCTTGCGAGGGCGAGGCCGGCTCCGGCGACGACGACGTCGAGGACCCGGTTCACCTCGTCCCCTTCGCCTTGTCCCAGGTCTGGGGCGTCCCGGTTCGGAGGTAGCGCACGAGCCCCGCGGCGGTCGCCTTCGTGACGACGTAGTAGTAATAGGCGAGCCGGGCTCCGGGAAGCGGCAGGCGCGCTCTGCCGGCCGCGGCGAGGCCGAGTCCGATGAGCTGCAGTGCGAGGAAGAGGCGGTAGAGCGGGCCGCGACCGACGAGCGCGAGGTTCGACGCGAGCAGGCCGACGTGCAGGAACCCGCTCGCGTAGCGAAGCACGCGATGGGATACGAGCTCGGCGAAGTAGAGCGGCCGCATGGGCCGGAACATCCGCCCGGTGACGATGTGACCCCACGAGCGGGCGTTCATGCGCACCTTGCGCCCGTACTCGTCCTCGGGCTCGCTCGCCGGCTTCTCGATCGCGATCGCCTCCGGGTCGTAGACCGCCCGGCGCCCCCCCTGCTCCATGAGATAGGGGAAGCCGAAGTCGTGGCCGAACTTGGGATCGTCCTCGACGTACGCCTCGCGCCGCACGGCGTAGATCGCGCCGTTGCCCGCGGTGATCGAGCTGGCCGCGGACTCCTGCTCGCGCACCCAGACCTCGTAGCGCCAGTAGAGGCCCTCCATGTTCGCGCCCTCCGGGCTCTCGAGCCGGAGCTGCCCACAGACGTAGCCGACCTCGGCGTCCGCAAGATTGCGCACCAGCTTGCGCAGTGCATCCGCCTTCCACTCCGTGTTGGCGTCTGTGAATGCGAGCACCTCGCTCGAGGTCGCCCGGACCGAGCGGTGTTGCGCCGCGACCTTCCCTTCGCGCGGGCAGCGGAGGAGCCGGACCCGGGGCTCGCGAGCAGTGACTTCCTCGACGATCTCGTCGGTGCGATCGGTGGAGCCGTCGGATGCGACGACGATCTCAAGCCTCTCGGCCGGGTAGTCAAGCGCGAGGAGGTTCTCGATGCCGCGACCGATCACCGCCTCCTCGTCGTGCGCCGAGACGACGAGCGCGACGGACGGCGTGATGTCTTTACGGGCGACCGGCCGTGGCCGCAGACGCGCGAGAACACCCATCGCCGCGGGGTAGCCGGCGTGGGTCCAGGCGAGGGCACCAAGCGACCCCCAGAAGAGCGCCTTCGCGATCACGGGCGCGATTGTAGGCGCGAGGCTTGCCTCGCCCTTCGACCTCAGGCGGCGAGAAGCTCCCTCACCAGCGCGCGGTACCGCTCCATAGCGACGACCCGGTCGGCCTCCTCCTCGACGTACGCGCGCCCCCGACGCCCCATCTCGGCGAGGTCATACGCGCCCTCGGCAGCGGCACGAATCGTGCGCGCGAGGAGCTCGGGGCGCCCCGGCGGAATGACGACACCGCAACCGACCTCCTGCACGAGTCGCGCGGTCTCGCTCTCCTCGTCCGCCGCCGCGATCACCGGGCGTCCCGCCGAGAGGATCCCGTAGAGGCGGCTCGGCACGACGTAGCCGGCGAGACCCTTCGCCAGGCCGACGACGTGGATGTCCGCGCTCGACAGCGAGAGAGGGAGCCGCTCGCGCTTCTGGTAGGGAAGAAAGCGCACCATGTCCTCGACCTCGAGGCGTGCCGCGAGCTCGACCATCTCCGCGTGGCGCGCGCCGAAGCCAGCGATCACGATCCGCACGTCGGTTCGGTCGCGGAGGAACGTCGCTGCACGGACGAGGCTGTCAAGGTCCTGTGCGTGGCCGACATTGCCCGAATGCATGACTACGAATCTCGAGACCAGATCGTGGTTCCCGGCCCAGTCGTTGTCTCGTGGCTGGGGCGTGATCGCGCGGGTGTCGACCCAGTTCGGAATCACGCGCAGCCGTTCCCGAGGGGCTCCCTTCGCCTCCAACCGCTCCCGCATCGTCTCGCCGATAGCCACGATCCGGTCGGCTCGGCGCAGATAGGCGCCGACGAGCCCGCCGAGCACGCCCACCACGGCCGGGTTGCGCAGCCGGTCTAGCTCGGTCGCTATCTCGGGGAAAACGTCCTGGCTGATGACGAGCACGGGCGCACCGAACCGTCGCCCGATCGCGACCCCGAGATCCCCGACGATCGGCGGGTCGGTCATGCAAAGGACGAGGTCCGGAGCGGGGGCGCGCAAGGCGTGTGCGAGAGCGGCGCCGAGGTAGGAGAAGTAGTTCACCGCGCGGCGCGCGAGCTCGGAGCGCTCGTACGAGGTTGACGACACGCGGACGATGCGGACGCCGTTGTGCTCGGCCTCGCGCGGAGCGTCCTCGTGCCCGTGCAGGACTCCGGTGACGACCTCGACCTCGTAGTCCTCGGCGAGCGCTTCGCAGAGCTCGGTCAGGAGATGAGCCGTCGCCTCGACGCCCGGCCAGTAGTACTGGTTGAGCACGAGGATGCGGGAGCGTTGGGTGTCGCTGGGCACCGCGCAAGGCTAGACGACCTGCTGCGGGGCGATGGTGGTGGGCTTTCCAACGCTGAGTCGCCGTTGTTTCAAAGTAGCCCACGACCGGTCGGATCTCCTTACAAGTTCTTTACAGTGCCTGGCACTGTAAAGATCAAAAGTTCGCGCCGATCTTTCCACAGGCTCGGGCGACAGAAGGCTCAGCGCGGGCGGCGGTCGGTGACCGCTTCCCGCACGGCGGCTAGGAATCCCGCGACGCTTGGGCCGTAACCCCAATCCTGGGCGAGCTCACGCGAACGGACGCCGTATGAGCTGCGGAGCGCTGGATCCGATGCGAGGCGGCGAAGCGCCGCCGCAGCGGCATCGACGTCGCCGGCTGCGACGAGCATGCCGTTCTCGCCGTCGACGAGGAGGTCGTGCGCAGCGCCGACGCGATCGGAGATGACGAGCGGGAGCCCACACGCCGCGGCCTCGTTGACGACAACCCCCCAGGGCTCCCGCTCGGAGAGCAGGGCGAAGACGTCGGCCGCGACGTAGACCTCGACGATGCGCTCCCAGTCGCGATCGCCGGCTGACACGAGGCGAACGCTGCGAACGCGCGCGAGATCCTCGAGCCGCTCGCGCTCGGGTCCGTCGCCGGCGAGCACGAGTAGTAGTCGTGGATCGCCTGCCTCGGCTACGGCGTGGACGAGAACATCGAGCCCTTTCTCCGGGACGAGCCGCGCGACCGAGAGGACGACCACGTCGTCGGAGCCGGCTCCGAGCTCGGCTCGCAGCTCGGCGCGGCGGGAGGACAGACGGTCCGCCTCAGCTCCGAACACCTCGACGTCGATCGTGTTGGCGAAGACGCGCACCCGCTCGGGGCGAGCACCACGAGCGACCATCGATCGGCGCGCGAGGGTTCCGGTCACGAGGACGCCCGAAGCGCCTCCCACTATCCGAGGGACGACGATGCCCTTGACCGTCCGGCGCCATCCTGCGCGTGGCCCTTCGTCGTGGCTCTCGACGACGAGCACGTAGGGCACGCCGCGTGCGCGGCACCAGGCGATCGCCGATTGTGCGGCGAAGGTGCTCCAGCCCGAGACGACGACGACGTCCGGCCGCGCAGCCCCGAGCGCGTGAACGATGCCGGGCGTGACCGGATAGTCATGGTGCAGGATCCTCCCGGCGCCCGGAAGACGCGCTCCGCGGAGGAAGACCGCCCGGTGCCGCGGCTCTACATTCCAGGTCCTTCCCGCAACGGTCCTGGCCGCGTAGATCACGGTGAGGTCGACCTCGGGCAGCGCGGCGACGCGATCGAGGAGCGGCGCACGATACGGCGTCGGCTCCGGAAAGACGGCGGCGACCCGAACCCGCCTGCCGTCGGAGGGAGCCGAGCTTGCGACAGACTGTTGCAAGCTTGGCTCGCCGAGATGTGCCAACCAGTTTTCTGCCTCGCGCCGCGCGGGTCGAGCGGCCGCGGCTCGCCGAGCCCGGCGCGCGACGACGTGCAGGGGCAGCGCAGAATCGAGGCCCATGGCCTCGCGGAGCACCGAGGTGCGCGCAGGCCCTCCGACGCGAAGCGCCGCTCGCGCCAGCGCGCGAGCCGCCCCAGTCCGAGCGAAGCGATCCCGGTGCCTGTCGGACTTTGCAACAGACTGTTGCAAGCTGCGTTCGAACCCGCTGAGTAGCTCGAGAAATGCTGCAGCGGCGTTCTGCAGGCGTTCGGGCTCGATCGGTTCGCTCGCCCCGACTCGCCATGCGAGCTCCGCCCGCTCATGGCTGAGACCCGGTGCGACCCGCCCGATCTCGCGCAGAGCGATGCGACGCTGAAACGCCTGCTGAAGGTCGCGGCGAGCGTGCGAAGCCTGGCCCGGATGCACGCGGTAGAGGATCAGCGGCTCCGTCAGGTTGTCGCCGTCGGCGTGCGCAAGCAGTCGCGTCCAAAGGTCGTAGTCCTCGCTCTCCAAGTAGTCGGCGTCGTAGCGGAGGCGGTGCCGGTCGAGCACCTCGCGGTCGACGAGAACGCTCGGGTGAAAGAAGGGTGAGCTGAAGAGGGCCGCCCAGCGAACCGCGGCCGCGCCTGAAGGCATTGCATGAACGTCTCCCGCCCGGCCGGCCCCGGCGAGCTCCATCACCGCGCTCCCGACGACAGCGACGGGCGAGCCGGACACCATCCGCCTGAGCTGGCGCTCCAGCCGGTGGGGAAACGCCACGTCGTCCGCGTCCAGCCGCGCGACGTATCGCCCCCGAGCATCGTCGAGCCCGCGGTTCAGCGCGCTCGCAAGACCTTGCCGATCTTCGCTCCGCAGCACGCGCATCCGCGAGTCCCGGATTCCCTTCAGGATCGCCGGCGTGGCATCCGTCGACCCATCGTCCACGACCAGGAGGTCCAGGTCGGACACGGTCTGCCGCAGCACGCTCTCGAGTGCTGTCTCCAGGTAGCGCTCGCCGTTCGAGACGGCGAGGAGGACGGTCACGAGCGGGGCGGTCTGCACGGGCGTCCCGTAGCCTACGGCCCGTGCAGCGGGAGCTTCCGTCGTTCGACCTCGTCGTCGCGACGGTCGGGCGCGTTGAGGAGCTTGGACTCCTTCTGGCATCGCTCGAGTCGCAAACCCACCGCAATCTGCGCGTGATCCTCGTCGACCAGAACCCCGACGACCGCCTCGATCGTGTCCTCGGAGACACGGCTCTCGATGTCCTTCGCCTGAGCTCCGAGGTCGGGCTCTCACGCGGCCGCAATGCGGCACTCGAGCACGTCGTCGCGGACATCGTGGCGTTTCCCGACGACGACTGCGTCTACCCCGAGGATCTGCTCGAACGCGTCGCCGCACGCCTCGGCGGCGAGCCAGGTTTCGACGGCTTGACCGGGCGAGCCGCAGACCAGGCGGGACGTTGGTCTGCGTCGTGGAAGCCCGACGCCGCCACCCTCACAGACGAGAACCTCTGGAACCGCGCGATCTCGTTCACGATCTTCCTCCGACGAAGCGTGATCGAGCGAGTCGGCATGTTCGACGAGCAGCTCGGACTCGGCTCGTCCGAGCCTTGGTCGTCAGGTGAGGAGATCGACTACCTGATCCGCGCCGTCCGAGCCGGAGCGCGGATCGAGTACGACCCCTCCCTCGTCGTCCAGCACGAGGTCGGCCGAGAC
>JBBDMN010000239.1:0-2363 GCA_040878305.1 Gaiellaceae bacterium | reverse complement strand
TGCTGGTCGAAGTCCTCGAGCAACTGCCGCTGCTCGGGGGTCATCTGCGTCGGCACGGCCACGTCCAGCCTGACGTAGAGGTCGCCGCGCCGTGAGCCATGGAGGGCGGGCATCCCGCGCCCCTGCAACGCGCGAACCTCGCCCGGCTGGACACCGGGGGCCAGCTCGAGCTCGACGTCGCTCCCGAGTGAGGCGACACGTGCCCTCGTCCCCAGGGCGGCTTCGGTCATGGACAGCCGAAGGATCGTGTGCAGATCGTCGCCGTCCCGCACGAACCGGGGATCGGGACGCACGCGCACCACCACGTACACGTTGCCCCGCTGGTCCGCCCGGGAGCCGGCGTGACCTTCCCCACGAATGCGGATCCGCTGCCCGTCGTGGATTCCTGCGGGCACATCGACTTCGAGTGAGTGCTCGGTCATTACCCGGCCCTCTCCCGCACAGTCGGCACACGGCATTTCCAGCACACGTCCGGCCCCGCGGCACTCCGGGCACGTCGTCTGGCGGACGAACTGGCCGAAGACGTTCTGCGACACGCGCCGTACGAGACCCGCTCCGCCACATGTGGAGCACTCGCGAGTGGCGGAACCTGGCTCGGAGCCCGTCGCCTCGCACGTCTCGCATGGAATCGCGACCGCGACGGGAACGGTGACCGAGATCCCGGTATAGGCCTCCTCGAGATCGATCTCGACGACCGCTTGCACGTCCCCGCCGCGTGCCGACGGACTCTGTGACGCGGCCGGGCGGCCGAAGAGGTCCTCGCCGAAGAACGCGGCGAAGACGTCGGAGAGGTCTCCGAAGTGCGCGAACGTCGGCTCGAAGCCTCCACGACGGAGACCGGCGTGTCCCATACGGTCGTACAGCGTCCGGCGCTCGGGGTCCGTCAGCACCTCGTAGGCCTCCGCGACGGCGCGAAACTGCAGCTCAGCATCGGGTGCGGTCGAAACGTCCGGGTGCAGCTCACGCGCAAGCGCACGAAACGCCTTCTTGATCTGGATCTCAGACGCTCCGCGCTGGACGCCGAGAACCTCGTAGTAGTCGCGCTCTGTCGTGGCCATGGTCAGGGGGCCGGCGTCAAGCTTCCTCGTAGACTTCCTCGACGAAGCGGGAGAGCTCGAAGGCCGCGGCCCGCACCGTGCGGATGGCCTTCTCGTAGTCCATGCGCAGGGGTCCGATCAGACCTACCGCTCCGAGCGCCGTCGACCGGATCCCGTACGTGGCGCCGACGAGCGACACGTCGTGATGTTGCCCGCCGGCGAGCTCCGGCCCAACGTGGACGACGGGGCGACGGGGCTCGAGCGCCTCGCTCACCAGCTCCAACACTGCCGCGCGCCTCTCGAGGAGCTCCAGCAGGCGCGTCGTCGCCTCGAGCTCCTCGGTCCGCACCTCTTCGAGAAGTCCAGCCGCTCCTCCGACGAACACCTGCGGCCCTTCCTCCGACCCGATCTCGAGCAGCGCCTGGCCGATGAGACCGAGGAATGCCCGCTCGCGAGGCTGAAGCTCCGGCGCCTCGAGCCGCCGCCGTACCGAGCGCGCGCCCAGCCGCTCACCGACGAGCCGCTCGTTCAGATACTCGGACGCCCAGGTGAGGAGCCCGTGATCCACCGGTTTCTCGAGGCGGAAGAGGCGCTTCGTCACGCCGCCCGTCGAGGTGATCACGACGACCATCACACTCGTCGGCTGCAGCGCGAGAACCTCGACGTGCTTGATCGACGCCGTCTCGAGCGATGGCGCCGAGACGAGCGCGAGGAGCCTCGTCGCCCGCGAGAGCGACTCGGTGGTCGTGCGGAGCGCGTCCTCGATCTCGTTGCGCATCTCCCGCAAGTCGACGCCGAGCCCCTCGGGGCGGCCCTCCAGCGTCACGACCAGCTCTTCCGCGTACATGCGGTAGCCACTCTCCGTGGGGATCCGGCCTGCGGAAGTGTGCGGATGGGTGAGAAGGCCGAGCGACTCGAGCTCGTTCAGCTCTCCGCGCACCGTCGAGGGCGCCACGCCCAGTCCGGACCGCTCGACGAGCGCACGCGACCCAACCGGCTGCCCGGTTGCGACGTGCTCCTCGACGACGCGCCGGAGAATCTCGCGTTTGCGGCTAGAAAGTGCCATCCCCATCCGATGGTAGCGACGGCTCCCGCCGTTGCCCATATGCCGCCCGAGGCTTTGACAATTGCGCTGAGCGGCACATAATGCGGCGGGGAAGTAGTTCCCATGTGTGCGGGAAGGGGGAGCGTGCGGCAGGTCTGGGGAGATCGGACATCCCCGTCGTGTGGGGCGACGGGTGACGGCGAGTGCGAGCGCCCGCGCGGCGAGCGCAGCAACGCGCACGAGCGCGGCGTCATGACGGTGCTGTTCGCACTGGTGCTTCC
>JBBDMN010000238.1:0-2394 GCA_040878305.1 Gaiellaceae bacterium | reverse complement strand
AGCATCGGGTAGACGACGCCCCAGAGGATCGCGAACGAGAGCGCGAGGAGAAGGAGATTGTTGTAGAGAAACGCAGCCTCGCGCGAGACCGGAGACTCGAGCTTCGTCGGTGAGCGGAGTTGCGGAAGCCTCCAGAAGACGACCGCGAGCGAGACTGTCACCACCAGCCCGATGAACGCGAGAAACCACGGTCCGATCGAGCTCTGGGTGAAGGAGTGGATCGAGTTGACGACGCCGGACCGGGTCAGGAACGTCCCGAAAAGGGACAGCGAGAAGGCGAGAATCACGAGGAGGACGTTCCAGACCCGGAGCATTCCTCGCTTCTCCTGGATCATCACCGAGTGGAGGAACGCTGTCGCGACGAGCCACGGCATCAAGGCCGCATTCTCGACAGGGTCCCACGCAAAGTAGCCGCCCCAACCGACTTCCTCGTAAGCCCACTTCGCCCCGACGAGCTGACCGATCCCGAGGGCGGCCCACGCCACGAGCGTCCACCTCCTCGTGGCCACGAGCCACCGCTCGTCGGTCCGACCCGACAAGAGGGCGCCCATAGCGAAGGCAAACGGCACCGTGAGGCCGACGTAGCCGAGGTAGAGGAACACCGGATGCGCGAGCATGTACGGGTTCTGCAGGCTCGGGGTCATCCCGGCGCCATCGACCGGAGCCGTCTGTGTGGCGAACGGGCTCGCCACGGCGACGACGAGAAACGAGAAGAACACCGCGACCGTCGCGACGACCGGGACGACCCAAACGATCAGGTCACGAGCCCAACGCCGGTTCAGCAGGACCGCGGCGCTACCGAACCCCGTGAGGACCAACAACCAGAGGAGGAGCGACCCTTCCTGCCCGCCCCAGAACGCCGAGATCGTGTACGCGGTCGGAAGGTCCTCGCTCGTCGTCCGCGCGACGTACGTGAACGAGAAGTCGTTGCGGACGAGGGCTGCGAGCAGCACGCCGGAGGCCAAGAGCGTCGAGAAGAACGCCGCGACGAGCGCGTTCTGCGCCGAGTGCGCCAGTCGGCGGCGACCGAGCCATGCCGCTGCCGCACCCGCGACGAGCGCATAGAGGGAGAGACCTAGAGTGACAACGAGGGCAGCGCGACCCAGCTCGGCCATAGGCCTCCCGTCAGTACGGGTCGCCGCCCTGCTTGGCGACGTACTTCGACGGGCACTTCGTGATCATCGAGCCGGGCTCCGCGACGAAGGTCCCGCCCTTCAGTCGCCCGTCGATCACGATGTTCCGTCCGACCTTGAAGAGATCGGGCACCGAGCCCGCATAGCGCACCGGTACCGAGGTCTTCGTCTCGCCACCGATGTCCCGCAGCTTGAAGCGGAGTCCCCCCGCATGCGAATCCCCCCGCACCGGGCCGACCACCAGTCCGGCGAGCTGCACCTCGCCGGTACGACCCGCGAGCTCGCTCGGAGCGATCGAAGGCGTGCCGCCTCCGGCTATCGACGTATAGAGGAGGAACACCGCGAGGACCGCCGCCACGAGGAGCGCGATCACGAGTCGCGCTGGATTGGCTCTGCGTGCCACGTGTGAAGTCTAGCCCGGTATGGCGCGACGGCCTGCTGAACAGACGGTTACGTAGCGCCGATCAGGCCGCGCGGCGCTCGCGGAGTGGGCGCTCGGGCAGGTGATATCCGTGCTCGACGCAGAGCTCGCCGGGAGTGACCTCGGTCAGCGCGTCGCAGTAACCCTTGCCGTACGCAGCGCGGATGAACGCAGCCATGACCTCGAGGCTCCAGTCCGAGACCTCGACGGCCTCCCGCCAGAGATCGGTGAGACGGAGGTCGATATCGAGCTCGAGAAGGTCGATGCGCGTGGGGGATTCGGACATGCTCCGAGCGTACGGAGGCAATCGGACGGAATGCTGCTCAGACCTCCTCGGCGCGCACGGTGAACGGGAGCGTCCAATCCTCGCGCGAGGCGCCGTCGATGGTGAGCCGCCACTCGTACCGGCCTGGCTCGAGAGGCAGAGGCGTCGAGGTGACGGCGACGGGGAAGTCGAGCGGCGTGCCCGGCTTGAGACCTGGCGGCCGTCCCACCTCGAACTCGCCTCCGAAGGCGACGGGCTGCTCGTCCTCGTCGTCCTCCGCCGCCTCGAGCACGACCTCCGCGCCATCGGAGTCGAGCAGCTCGACCGAGAAGACGTGCAGCGTGTTCGCCTGGTCCCACGGAACCTGGATCAAGAGCCCGATCCCGAAGGAGGCAGGCTCGGGCCCGGTCTGCGACCAGCCGCCGCCGACGATCGTCAGCTTGCCGTCGGAGACGACCGCGTAGTCCGCGAGGAACATTGTCGCCTTCACGCCAGGAGCCAATCACATCCCGGCGAAACGAGAGGCTTTGATTGTGGGTGCGGAGCGCCGCGGCCGCAAAGCGGACGCCTTCAGG
>JBBDMN010000237.1:0-2403 GCA_040878305.1 Gaiellaceae bacterium | reverse complement strand
CGTTCGTCGAAGACCTGTCGAACTGGTACATCCGCCGGTCGCGGCGGCGCTTCTGGGACGGCGACGAGATCGCGTTCCGGACGCTCTGGTACGCACTCGTTCAGGGGCTGCGAGTCGTGGCGCCTGTCATGCCGTTCCTCACGGATCACCTCTGGCGCGAGCTGACCGCACCCTGCGAGGAAGCGCCCGACTCGGTTTTCCTCGCGGGCTGGCCGGAGCCGCGCGAGCCCGATTCGCAGCTTCTCGCGGAGGTCGCCGAGCTACGCCATGTCGTCGAGCTGGGGCGCCAGGCGCGGTCGGCGGCAGGTGTAAATCTCCGCCAGCCTTTGCGGGAGCTCGTCGTCGAAGGAGCGGTTCTCGCGGAGAGCCATTCCGGTGAGATCGCGGAGGAGCTCCGTGTAAAGCAGGTCACGTTCGGCATCGTCGATGCGAGCGAGCTCCGACTAAAGCCGAATCTCCGGATCCTCGGGCCGAAGCTCGGACGCGAGCTTGCTTCGGTCCGGTCCGCGCTCGAAGCAGGCGAGTTCGAGGAGCTCCCCGGCGGAGGTTTCCGGGCTTCGGGTCACGAGCTCGCGCCGGACGAAGTGCTCGTCGAACGTCGTGGCAAGGACGGCTGGGCAGTCGCCGCCGCCGACGGAGTCACCGTCGCCCTTGATGCACATCTCGACGAGGAGCTCGAGCGCGAGGGCCGTGTCTACGACCTCATCCATCGTGTGAACTCGATGCGCAAGGAGGCGGGGATGGAGCTGACCGATCGCATCAAGCTCGCAATCTCGGACTCGGACGCCGACCTGCTCCCCTACACGGACTGGATCGCGCGCGAGACGCTTGCCGTGTCGGTGGACGCGGACGGCGCCGAGCTTGCGATTGTCAAAGCCTCCTAATCTCCGGCGACGAAGAAGACCCAGTCGCCGTCGGGCTCGATCCCGGCCCTCCAGCCGAGATAGCCGGTGCCGGGGACGAAGAGCGTGTCGAGCGGGCCCAGCGGCTCCAGCAATTCGCGCTCATGGGCTGTGAGGTCGTCGACGTCGGCGATGTCGTAGGCGAAGGGCCAGAAGTAGATGCCGCGCGAGAGCGTGTACGGCAGCTCCAGCACCGCTGCGAGATTCTCGATCGGCCGCTCGACCGTCGAGCGCTCGAGCTCTTGCCAGTGCCCGATAGGCCCACCCTCGACCGCGCCGCCGAACGTGTACTCGAATCCCGTTGCGGGAATCAGCGGTCGCAACGCCTCGTAGTCACCACTTTTGGCGGCGGCGAGGAGGGCGGCGCGAGTTTCCTCCACGGCGGCGGGGAGGCCTGTTTCCGAAGCTGCGGTCGTCGTCTCCGTGACCGTCGCCGTCTCGGTGGTCGTGACCGCTTCCTCGGTCTCGCGCGCGGCGAACCACCCAGCTGCGCCTCCGAGCGCGAGCAGGACGACGGCTCCGAGAACGAGAAGAGCGCGGATCACAAGGCCTGCGCCGCCAGCTCGAGCTCGCGGCGGAGCTCGACGGGGAGGCGGAACGTCACGTCCTCCTCGACGAGCCGGTAGGCCTGGATGTCCGTCACTCCGCGCGCCCGGAACCAGTCGCAGACGCGATCGACGAGCTTTTCCGGAGCCGAGGCACCGGAGGTGATCCCGACGGACTCGACCCCGTCGAGCCACGTCTCGTCGATCTCGGTCTCGTCGTCGATCAGGTGCGCGGCGACGCCGCTCGCGCGCGCCGTCTCGACGAGCCGGTTCGAGTTCGAGGAGTTCGCCGAGCCGATCACCAGCAGGAGCTCGATCTCGGTGAGCATCTCTTTCACCGCCCACTGCCGGTTGGAGGTCGCGTAGCAGATGTCCTCCTTGCGGGGTGCGCGGATCTCCGGAAAGCGGCGCCGCAGCGCCTTGATGATCTCGCCCGTCTCGTCGACCGAGAGCGTCGTCTGCGTGACGTACGCGAGCTTCGTGTCGGGCGGGAGGTCGAGGGCCTCCGCCTCAGCGACAGTCTGGACGAGGATCGTCGCGCCGGGGGCCTCTCCTGTCGTCCCCACCACCTCCTCGTGCCCGGCATGGCCGATGAGGACGATCGTGTACCCCTCGTCCGCGTACCGGCGGGCCTGAACGTGCACCTTTGTCACGAGGGGGCACACGGCGTCGATGACGTTGTGACCGAGCCGGGCAGAGTTCTCGAACACGGTCGGCGCGACGCCGTGCGCCGAGTAGACGACGGTCGCGCCTTCGGGAGCCTCGGTCTCCTCGTCGACGAAGATCGCGCCCCGCGCCTCGAGGTCGCGTACGACGTGGATGTTGTGGACGATCTGCTTGCGCACGTAGACGGGGGCGCCGTAGTGGTCGAGCGCGCGCTCGACCGTCTCGACGGCGCGCTCGACCCCCGCGCAGTAGCCGCGGGGAGAGGCTAGGAGGACACGCTTGACCATCGC
>JBBDMN010000236.1:0-2403 GCA_040878305.1 Gaiellaceae bacterium | reverse complement strand
CCGCCGAAGATCGCCGAGACCGAGTCGTCGGCGAACACGTTCATGATCGTCTCGGCGAGGAGCCCGGAGACGGTGAGCACGGTGAGGTTGTCGGGTCGCAAGCGCGGGTCGATCGGCACGGTGTCGGTCACGAGGATCCCGGTGATGTCGCTGTCCGCGAAGCGATGGAGGGCGCCGTCGCAGAAGAGCCCGTGCGTGGCGAAAACCCAGACGTCCTTGACCCCGTGCTCCTTGAGCGCCGCGACGTTGGCGATCAGCGTCCCCCCGGTCATGATGACGTCGTCGCCGACGATCGCCACCTTGTCGCGCACGCGACCTGCGATCTCGGTGACCGACACCTCGTCGTGCGTCAGGCGAGTCTTGTGCATGATCGCGAACTCCGCGTCGATCATCTCCGCGAAACGCACCGCGAGACGTGCCCGCCCGGCGTCTGGCGACACGGAGACGACGCCCGAGCCGGTCAGCCCGAGATCGCGAAAGTGGCGTGCGAAGAGCGGCAGGGCCGTCATGTGGTCGACGGGGATCGTGAAGAACCCCTGGATCTGGCCGGCGTGGAGATCCATCGTGAGCACGCGGTCGGCGCCGGCGAGCTGGAGCATGTCCGCGACGAGTCGCGCGGAGATCGGCTCCCGCGGCTTCGCCTTTCGGTCCTGGCGCGCGTAGGGGAAAAGCGGCACGACCGCGGTAATCCGTTTCGCAGAGGCCAGCCTTGCTCCCTGGATCATGAAGAGGAGCTCCATCAGGTTACGATCGACCGGGTCGCAGCCCGTCTGCAGGATGAAGACGTCGGCGCCACGGATCGACTCGCCGTAGCGGCAGTACGTCTCGCCGTTGGCGAACGTCTTCAGCTCGATCTCCCCGAGCTCCACGCCGAGCTTCTCGGCGATCTTCTGCGCCAGCTCGCCGTGAGAGCGTCCGGCGAACACCATCAGCCGCTTCTGAGGCGTCAGCGGGATCGCGTGCCCGGTGCTCATCTCGGGTTGCGCCCGATCGATGTCGAGCCCCGGGAGGGTCTGCTCAATCGTCCCTGTTTCCACCGCGCCCTTCCTTGTTGACCTGCTTCGCGCGCGCGATCGCCAGCGAGCCCGGGGGCACATCCTCTGTGATGACGGAGCCAGCTGCAATCCATGCGTTGTCGCCGATCGTCACCGGGGCGACGAAAGCATTGTCGACACCCGTCCTGACGTTGCGGCCGATGACTGTTCGCTCCTTTGCACCCGTAGCGTGATCCTGGTTCACGGTGATGTTGCCGGCAGCGACATTCGTATCCGCACCGATGTCGGCGTCGCCGACGTACGAGAGATGCGGCACCTTGGTCCTCTCGCCGATGACGGAGTTCTTGATCTCCACGAACGTGCCTGCCTTCGCACCACCCTCGAGCACCGTACCGGGGCGAAGGTAACAGAATGGACCCACGAGGGCACGCTCGCCGACGACCGCGTCGTGGAGCACGGCGTGCGGTCCGACCTCTGCCCCGGCAGCTACGCGCGAAGCGCCGCGAACGACCGTGAACGGGTGGATGACGGCGTCCGCCTCGATCGTCACGTCGGCGTCGATCCACGTCGTCTGCGGATCGACGATCGTCACCCCGGCTGCCATGTGCGCCTCGTTGATGCGGTCACGTAGTGCGGCAGCTGCCTCGGCGAGCTCTGCCCGTGTGTTCACACCTTCAGTCTCCATCGAATCTCCTCCCTTGTGCACCGCGACCCGCCCGCCCTCTGCGACGAGGAGCGCAACCGTGTCGGTCAGGTAGAGCTCGCCCTGCGCGTTTCGAGGTGAGAGCCGGTCGAGGACCGGCCACAAGCGCTCGCTCCGAAAGACGTAGATCGACGAGTTCACCTCGCGGACAGCGAGCTCCGCCGGGCCGGCGTCACGCGCCTCGACGATCGCAGCCACTCCTCCGTTCCCGTCGCGGAGCACCCGGCCGTACTGCCGCGGGTCGTCCGGCTCGAAGGTGAGGACAGTCGCCCAGGCGCTCTCTCTCCGATGTGTCTCGAGGAGCCCGCTGAGGAGCGCAGATGTGAGGAGCGGTGTATCTCCGGACAGCACCAACACGTCTTCAGCGCTGTCCTCGAGCGCGCCTCGCGCGCTACGAACGGCATCGCCCGTGCCGCGCGGCTCTTCCTGCACCGCGACCTCGATGCCGTCGAACGCAGCGGCGGCCGAAGGCGCGGCGACGACGACGAGCGGGTCCGCTCCGAGCTCGCGCGCAGCGCCGAGCACCCAGTCGACCATGCGCCGGCCGAGCAGTGAATGGAGGTGCTTCGGAACTTGCGAATGCATGCGCGTACCGAGGCCGGCGGCCATGACGACCGCTCCGACCCTCATCTCGTTCGTTGGCGGCATTGTGGCTGGGGCGCCAGGATTCGAACCTGGGATCACGGGACCAAAACCCGTTGCCTT
>JBBDMN010000235.1:0-13303 GCA_040878305.1 Gaiellaceae bacterium | reverse complement strand
TTCGTTGCCGCAGTGGCAAGTGTCACGAGAAACAGCAGACACAGACCAACGAATAGGGCTCTCAGGGTCATACCTCCAGCTCGGAGACAGGGCCGCGGCCCATTCATGGGGGCCGCTCGTGTCGCTCGATTGCAAGACGGTACACGAACGCGCACGAGTGAGCACGCAAAACGTTACAAAAAGCTCAAAAAGACTGTTACGATCGTCGGCTACAAAGACAACAGACGGTTGGCACCACACACGTGAGCGATGGCTGCGGGGCAGGGATTCGAACCCCAACTTCCTGGTCCAGAGCCAGGCGTCCTGCCGTTAGACGACCCCGCAACGGCGGCCTCGGATTCTAGCGAGTCGCTGGAGCGCGACCGGAATTCGCTTCTGGATGACGCCGTGTGCACGGCTGCGGCATTCTGCTTTCACGTCGCTTGTCGGCCCTGAGACTTCTCCGGGCTGCCGATCTCGAGGTGGTAGACGGGGACGAGTCGCTTCTCGGCCTCCGTGTCGATGCGCGCGACCACCTCGACGTACGGCTCGAGCCCCGACCCGCGCAGCTTCGCCTTGAGCAGCCCGTCCACCTGGTAGATCCCGGAGGAGTTGTTCATGACGATCTCGACCACGACGGGACGCGCCTGTCCGTCCCCGATACGAACCTCGTCGATCGCGGCCGCGGACAGCGAATGGATCGAGACGGATCCGCGCTCGAAGGGAATGCGGGAGCGGCCCTTGGCCATGTCGAGCGCGTCCGCCACGCGCAGGATTCCCGCCTCGAGGGTCAGGGGCTCGCCGTCGGCGCGGTGGCTCGTGATCGCCTGCAGCACCTCGGAGACGATCACCGTACGGTCGGGCTCGTCGTAGACGTCCGCGAGAAGCTCGCGCAGCTTCGGCTCGGCGAGGAAGAGGCTCCAGTCCTCGTGGTCGCGACGATGGACGGACATCCCGATGTCGTGGAGCAGTGACGCGAGCACGACGACGATCTCCGACTCATTGGCCGTGAGCCGGTAGTCGCGCACGAGGGAGGGCTCCACACCGTGCTTTGTCAGCTGGCGCAGGAGCTTGAGCGCGATGTTCGCGACGATCTGGACATGAACCCACGAGTGGTCGTTGATCTCCAGTCGGACGACCGCGTTCATGTTGGCGACGTGCCACCACGCCTTGATCTGCGAATCCGCCTGGATCTTCTCGACGATTCGGCGCAGCTTGCGGTTTCCACGCGCGGGGACGCGGAGATGCATCGCGGCAACGGCTTCCGTCGGGGTGAGAAGGGTTGCGTAGGCGCTCTCGAGGGCGAGCGATTCCTCGATGACCTGATCCGTATCGCCGTCCGTCGTCATGCCGCGTGGCCTCCCATGCTCACGGCTGACAAGCCTAGACGCTCGCTGCCGGGCTACGGGCGCAGCGACCGTTCACGCCACGTCGGAGGCCCAATCGCCGTACAACCGCGTGTACGCACCGCCCGCTGCGATGAGCTCGTCGTGGGTCCCCCGCTCGACGATGCGCCCGTGGTCGAGCACGACGATGAGGTCGGCGCGGCGAATGGTCGACAGCCGGTGCGCGATGACAAACGCTGTCCGCCCGGCGAGAAGCCGGCGAAGCGCCCGCTCGATCCGTCGCTCGGTTCCGATGTCCACCGACGACGTAGCCTCGTCGAGGATGAGAATGCGCGGGTCCGCGAGCAAGGCGCGCGCAAACGCGACGAGCTGGCGCTGGCCGAGCGAGAGCCGGAACCCGCGCTCGCCCAGCTGGGTGTCGTAACCGTCCGGTAGCTCGGAGACGAAGTCGTCGGCCCCGACGGCGCGTCCGGCGGACTCGACCTCTGCTCGGCTCGCATCGGGTCGTCCGAACGAGATGTTGTCCGCGACCGTCCCAGCGAAGAGAAACCCTTCCTGGGGCACGATTCCGAGCTGACGGCGGAGCGATTGCTGGGTCACGCCGCGTAGGTCGGTGTCGTCGATCGTGATGCGCCCGGCGCGCGGATCGTAGAAGCGCGCGAGCAGCTTCGCGATCGTCGACTTCCCCGCCCCGGTATGGCCGACCAGCGCGACCGTCGTTCCCGGCGGCACATCGAGATCGAATCCGTGTAGGACATCGGGAAGGCTCCCGTACCCGAACCCGACGTGGTCGAAGTGGACGTGGCCGCGAATGCGAGGCAGCTCGCGGGCATCTGGAGCATCGACAACCTCGGGTTCCTCGTCGAGCACGCCCATGATCCGGTCGAGCGCGGCTGTCGCGGAGAGGAACGTGTTGTAGAGCTGAGACAGCTGCTGAACCGGATCGAAGAAGTTCGAGAGGTAGAGGGTGAAGGCGAAGAGGGTGCCCACAGTGAGGCTGCCATCGACGACGAGCGCTCCTCCGACACCGAGAACGATGGCCGTGGCGATCGAGGAAAGAACATCGACCGCCGGGAAATAGAGGCCGTTCAGAATGACCGTCTCGTAGTTCGCGGCCCGGTAGCCGTCGTTGATGCCCCGGAAGGACGTCTGGCTCGTCGGCTCGCGAGTGAAGGACTGGACGACTCGCATCCCGGAGATGTCCTCGGCGAGCGTGGCGGTCACGAGCCCGAGACGTTCGCGCACGCGGCGGTACGCCCGGTTCGAGCGGATCCGGAACCACGCAGTCGCGCCGGCCATTAGCGGCAGGACGAGGATGGTGGCGAGCGCGAGTCGCCAGTCCAGGATGAAGAGGACGATCGCCGTTCCCAGAAGGACGAGCGTGTTCTGGACGAGGCTCGAGACGCCGTCAGTGACGAGCTGGTCGAGCGCTTCCACATCGTTCGTGATCCTGCTGACGATCGCCCCGGTCCGGTTTCGCTCGAAGAAGCCCAGGGAGAGCTGTTGGAGGTGGCGAAAGAGCCGGATACGGAGGTCGGCGAGCGCTCGCTCGCCCACCCATCCGGTGAAGTAGGTCTGCGCGCTCGAAAGCGCAAAGGCGGCGAGGCCCGAGGCGACGAAGGCGATTACGACGACGGTCAGCGTGCCGAGGTCTCCGTCGGCGATGCCCTCGTCGACCGCGAGCTTCGCGAGGTATGGCGGCAGAAGCGCAACCAGTGTGTAGCCGACGAGCGTTACGCCGGCGAGTGCCGTCCGGGCACGGTACGGCCGCGCGAGCCGGACGAGGATTCCGAGCCGCCTGCGGGTTTGCCGCCACGTCCAGTCCTCGACTCGGGCGGCTCGGTGGTCGGTGAGGTGGCTTCCCGCCTGCCAGACCTTCATCTTGCGGCGTTCCCACGGGGCACCCCGGCCCACCACCCACTGCGAGCGTAGCGCCGAAATGCGGACGGATGGGAAACGACTTCGTGCCGAATGTGTGCCGATGGGAATTGACGCGTGGAGACCTCGAGCACCCTCGATCTCATCCCGCCACCACCTGCTGGAGCAACCCGTGATCGTGGATCTCGCGGAAGAGCGCGCTCTCGCTGAGGAGCTCCACCTGAGTCCCGCGCGCAACGATCCGGCCGTGGTCGAGCACGACGATCTCGTCCGCCAGCGCAATCGTCGACAGGCGGTGGGCGATGATGATCGTCGTCCGCCCGCGCATCACCTCGCGCAGCGCAGCTCGGATTCTCGCCTCTGTCGTTGCGTCGACGGAGGCCGTCGCGTCGTCGAGGATGAGGATGCGCGGATCGATCAGCAGCGCACGCGCGATCGCGATTCGCTGCCGCTGCCCCCCCGACAAGGTGATCCCCCGCTCGCCGATGACCGTGTCGTAGCCCTGCTGAAGCTCGGTGATGAAGTCGTGAGCCTGCGCGGCGCGCGCCGCGGCCTCGACGGTCTCGTGTGGCGCGTTCGGAACCCCGAACGCGATGTTGTCGCGAACCGACGCCGAGAAGAGGAACGGGTCTTGCGAGATCACGCCGATCTCGCGCCGAAGCGATCGTCGTTGCAGCTCACGGACGTCGACGCCGTCCACCAGCACGCGCCCTGACGTCACGTCGTAAAAGCGCGGGACGAGTGCCGCGAGCGTGGTCTTCCCGGATCCCGTGCGGCCGATCAGCGCGATCGTCCGCCCCGGCGCAATCGTGAGATCGATCTCCTCGAGCACTGGACGACCGGGCTCGTAGCCGAAGTCGACCCCCTCGAAGTCGACGCGCCCCGGCCCGGAGGCCAGCGGATGTGCGTCCTCGCGATCGAACACCTCCTCGGGCTCGTCAAGCACCTCGAAGATGCGCTCACCCGCCGCTGTCGCGCGCTGGGCCTGCCCGATCCACATCCCGAGCATGCGGAGCGGCATGACCAGCATCGCAAGCAGGAGGTTGAACGCGAAGAAGCGGCCGATCGAGAGCGATCCATCGACGACCATGCGTCCGGCGAGAAGTAGGACGGCTGCCTGGGCAAGGACAGGAAGGAAGGTCAGGAGCGGGACGTAGAGCGCGCGTTGGCGATTCGCAGCAAGCGTCTGATCGAAGACGGAGTCGGCAGCGTCCGCGAAACGCTGACCGCGGCGCTCCTCCTGCGAGAAGGACTTGACGACGTGGATCCCCACGATGCTCTCCTCCGCCACCGTCCCGACGTCCGCGATCTTCTGCTGCACGTCGCGCAGGACGGGATGCGACACGCGGCTGTAGCGGTGGGCGACGAGAACGATTGCCGGCGTGATGGCGAGCGCGAGGAGCGCGAGCTTCCAGTTGTAGACGAAGAGAACCGCGGTGACGATCACGATCGTGACGACGTGCTGCGCGAAGAAGATGAGCCCGTATCCGAGGAAGAAGCGGACGGACTGGAGGTCGATGGTCGCGCGGGACATGAGCTGGCCGGTCTGGCTACGGTCGTAGAACCCGAAGGAGAGGCGCAGGAAGTGCGCGTACAGCTCGTCGCGAATGTCGTACTCGACCGCGAGTGCCTGACGGCCGGAGATCATCCGTCGACCGAGCATCAGTGCGCCCCGGAGGAGTCCGAGACCCACGACGGCCGCGATCTCAACGGTCAGAACGGTCGTGTCCGGATCGCCCGAGAGCTCGTCGATGATGACACCGGTCAGGACCGGCACGAGGATGCCCGCGACCTGGGACGCGATAGCGAGACCGGAGGAGAGGGCGAGCGATCTGCGGTACGGCCGGAGAAACGAGAGCAGCCGGACGAACGTCCGGCGCCCGGACTGTGGTCGGTTCGCGGGATCCTCCTCGCCTGTCACGCGCTCGTAGGGTACGGATCGTGCTCGAAGCCGTGCCGAACGTTTCGGAGGGGCGGGATGCGGGGGCGATCGATGAGATCGGGCGCGCTTTCGCGAGCCGAGTTGCACTTCTCGACGTGCATGTAGATGCCGATCATCACCGCTCGGTCTTCACGCTGGCCGGCGAGGCAGAGGCGCTTGCGGAATCGCTTCTCGAGGGAATCTCGCGCGCCGTGGAGCTGGTAGATCTCCGGGAGCACGACGGTGCTCATCCCCGCGTCGGAGTGGCCGATGTCGTGCCGATCGTGCCGCTCGTGCCGGCCGACCTGGAGCTCGCGAAGAAGATCGCGCGCGACCTGGCGCAGCGGATCGGAGCAGAGTTGGGACTGCCGGTGCTTCTGTACGGCGAGATCGGAGACGGGAGGCGACCTGCATATTTTCGGCGTGGGGGACTCGCGGAGCTCGAGCGCCGGCTCGAAGCCGGAGAGCTTCGTGCGGACGCCGGTCCGAACCGGCTGGAACCCCGTGCAGGCGTCGTCCTCGTAGGAGCGCGCGCTCCTCTGGTCGCCTACAACGTCGACCTTGCGACCGACGACGTTCGAGTCGCATCCGCGATCGCGGCGGTGGTTCGCGAATCCGGCGGGGGAATGCCCGGAGTGCAGGCGATCGGGCTCGACCTACCGCGTTCCGGACGCGTGCAGGTCAGCATGAACGTCCTCGATCTGGAGCGCTCACCGCTGCACGAGGTGATCGCGCGGGTCACGCAGGAAGCCCGGAGCCGCGGCGTAGCGGTTGCAGACGGCGAGCTCGTCGGGCTCGTGCCTACGCAGGTGCTCGCCGCAGCAACGGCAGCGGGTGTCGTCGTCCCCGGCGTCGATGAGTCGCGTACGCTCGAGCACGCCCTCGCCCGGTCGTCGTCCTAGATGCCTGATCGGGAGTTGACGCGCAACCGGGGGCGGTCACGACCAAGCCGCGCGACGCACTCACTCGTCGTGCAGGCTGGTGAGCCTGTGCCCGAGGGAGGGTGGCGATCCCGCGCCGTGTCGTGGCCGCCATCCGTCCGTCGTGAATTCCCGATCAGACATCTAAACTCGAGCCCGTGTCGCGCCCGCTCGTCCTGACGGGAGAGGACCTCACGCTCGCCGATGTCTGGGACGTCGCCGTCCACGGCGCGAAAGCGACGATCGCCGACTCCGCCAAGGACAGGATGCGTGCCGCGCGAGAGCTTCTCGAATCGATTCGCGGCGAGCACACCTATGGCGTCAACACCGGCTTCGGCCGCTTCGTCTCGGCCCACATCCCCGACGAGCTCGCCGAGGAGCTCCAGCTCCGGCTTCTCCGGAGTCATGCGTGCGGCGTCGGCGAGCCGTATCCCGACGACGTTGTCCGCGGCGCCATGCTCCTGCGGGCGAACGCCCTCGCCAAGGGGTACTCGGGAGCACGGGTGGAGACCGTCGAGCTGCTCGTCGAATGCTTGAATCGCGGCGTTTTGCCTCTCGTTCCGGCCCGTGGATCGGTCGGGGCGAGCGGTGATCTCGCGCCGCTTGCGCACCTCGCGCTACCGCTCGTGGGAGAGGGTGAAGCCGTCGTCGAGGGCGAACGGCTCGACGGAGGCGCGGCGCTCCGCCGGGTCGGGCTCGAGCCGATCACGCTCGCGAGCAAGGAGGGACTGTCGCTCGTCAACGGGACGCAGTTCATGTGCTCGATGGCCGCGCTTGGCGTCGAGCGGGCGAAGCGCCTGGCCGGGACGGCCGACCTCGCGTGCGCGCTAACGCTCGAGTCGCTCCAGGGATCGCGCTCGAGCTTCGCCCCTGCCGTCCACCGCGCGCGCCCGCTCAAGGGGCAGCAGGAAGCGGCGGCCAACGTCTGGAGGCTCCTCGAGGGCTCGGCGATCATCGAGTCGCATCGCTGGTGCGACAAGGTTCAGGACGCGTATTCCCTGCGCTGCGCACCGCAGGTCCACGGCGCGTGCCGCGATCTTCTCGACTACATCGAAGCGACCGTGACCGTCGAGCTGAACGCCGCGACGGACAACCCGCTGGTCCTCCTCGAGGAAGGGGAGATCGTGTCGGCCGGCAACTTCCACGGGCAACCACTCGCGTTTGCGCTCGACGTGCTGGCGCTGGCGGCGGCTGAGCTTGCGTCGATCTCGGAGCGGCGCACCGAGAGGCTCGTGAACCCGAGCCTCTCCGACGGTCTCCCGCCCTTCCTCGTCGAGGAGGGTGGCCTGAACTCCGGGTTCATGATCCCGCAGTACGTGGCCGCTGCGCTCGTCTCCGAGAACAAGGTCATGGCCCATCCAGCGAGCGTGGACTCGATACCGACGAGCGCAGGGCAGGAAGATCACGTGTCGATGGGGAACGCGGCCGGCCTCAAAGCACTCCGCGTGCTCGACAACTCAGAGAGGACTCTCGCGATCGAGCTGCTCGCCGGGACGCAGGCGATCGAGTTTCTGGCACCGCTTCGTCCCGGCGAGGGGGTATCCGCGGTGCACGATTTCGTGCGGACGCTCTCGGACCGACTCACGGAAGATCGGTCGCTGAGCGCAGACATCGAGCGGGTCGCGGAAGCGGTGCGGTCGAGAGCCGTGCTCGTGGCCGCCGAGCGCGAGATCGGAGCGGTCGCATGACCAGCCTCGAGACGCTGGATGCCGCGGTGGAGGCGCTCGCAGGGGATCTAACGAGCATCCGAGCGCCCCGGGGAACCACGCTGAACGCGCGTTCCTGGCAGACCGAGGCCCCTTTGCGGATGCTTCTCAACAATCTGGATCCCGAGGTCGCGGAGCATCCCGAGCGGCTGGTCGTGTACGGCGGCACCGGCAAGGCGGCCCGGAGCCACGAGGCGCTCAAGGCGATCGTGAAGACCCTCCTCCGGCTCGGGGCGGACGAGACGCTGCTCGTGCAGAGCGGCAAGCCGGTCGGTGTCTTTCGCACGACCGAGTCGGCCCCGCGCGTTCTGATCGCCAATGCGCTGCTGGTACCGCGCTGGGCAACCTGGAGCGAGTTTCGCCGCCTCGAGGCCGAGGGGTTGACGATGTTCGGACAGATGACCGCCGGGAGCTGGATCTACATCGGCACGCAGGGGATCCTGCAGGGGACGTATCAGACGTTTGCCGCGGCCGGAGAGACGCACTTCGGGACTTCGGACCTCGCGGGTCGGACGATCCTGACCGCAGGTCTCGGCGGGATGGGGGGCGCGCAGCCGCTCGCCGCGACGATGGCCGGGGCGGCAATCCTCTGCGTCGAGGTCGATCCGTCCCGGATCGAGCGCCGGCTGGAGACCCGCTACCTGGACGAGGCGACGGATTCTCTCGACGATGCCGTCGATCGGGTGAGAGCCGCCGCGCGCGAGAGACGACCGCTCTCGGTCGGTCTGCTCGGGAATGCTGCTGTCGTGGTGCCGGAGCTTGCGCGACGGGGCGAGCACTTCGACCTCGTCACCGATCAGACGGCGGCACACGATCCGCTCACCGGGTACGTCCCCGAGGGCCTCGACGTGGATGAGGCCGAAGAGCTGCGGAGCCGCGATCCAGACGAGTACCTGCGGCGCGCGCGCCACTCGATTGCAGCTCACGTCCGGGGACTTCTCGAGCTCGTCCGGGCGGGCTGCTATGTTTTCGACTATGGCAACAATCTGCGAGGGGAGGCCCATGAGGCAGGCGTAGAGGACGCATTCACATACCCGGGCTTTGTCCCGGCCTATATCCGGCCTCTCTTCTGTCGTGGCGTCGGGCCGTTCCGCTGGGCGGCTCTCTCGGGCGAGCCGACCGATATCGAGGCGATCGATCGGACGCTTGGGGAGCTCTTCCCGGACGATGCGCTCCTTCACCGCTGGCTCGAGCTCGCCCCCGGTCGCGTCGAGTTCCAGGGACTGCCGGCCAGGATCTGCTGGCTCGGCTACGGAGACCGCGCACTTGCGGGTCTGGCGATCAACGGGCTCGTCCGCTCCGGGCACGTTTCGGCACCGGTGGTCATCGGGCGAGATCACCTCGACTCGGGCTCCGTTGCGTCTCCCTACCGTGAGACCGAGGCGATGCAGGACGGCTCCGACGCGATTGCCGACTGGCCGATCCTGAACGCTCTTCTGAACGTCGCCGCGGGAGCGACGTGGGTGAGCGTCCATCACGGTGGCGGCGTCGGGATCGGCAACTCGATCCACGCCGGCATGGTCGTCGTGGCCGACGGCACCGACTCAGCGGCGGAGAAGCTCGAGCGCGTGCTCACCACCGATCCCGGCACAGGCGTGATGCGCCACGCGGACGCGGGGTACGAGGACGCACTGGCGGAGGCTCGTCTGCACGGGATGGACCTGCCGTCGATCCCCCCGGTCGCTGACGCGTGAGCTCGCCAGAGGAGCGTTCGCCCGATCTCCTGATTCGCGATCTCGCTCAGGTCGCGACTCCCGGTGGCCGCTCCGCGCCGCTCCGTGGGGCCGAGCTGCGAGCCGTCGACGTGATCGAAAACGCCTTTCTACTATGCGAGGGCGGCCGCATCTCCGCGGTCGGGCGGATGCAAGAGCTGCCCCCGCTCGGCCGAGAGGTGGAGGAGCTCGACGGGCGCGGGCTTTCGGCGATCCCGGGACTCGTCGACTGCCACACCCACGCGTGCTTCGCGGGCGATCGCGTCGACGAGTTCGCGCTGCGCGCGGGCGGAGCCGGCTACGAGGAGCTCCACGCTTCGGGCGGAGGGATCCTCTCCACGGTCCGGGCGACGCGAGCCGCGGGTAAGGCGGGCCTCGTCGCGGCGCTCGAGCGACACACCCGCTGGATGCTATGTGCCGGGACGACGACGTTCGAGGCGAAGTCGGGATACGGGCTCGATCGCGACACGGAGCTCGCTCAGCTTCGGGCGATCCGCGCCGCGGGGGGCGTCCCGACGTGGCTCGGGGCGCATGCCGTGCCGCCCGAGTTCGTCGACGCAGGCTCCCGTGCCTATGTCGAGTTCCTGCTCGCCGAGGTCCTTCCCGAAGCAGCGGAGCTGGCTGAAGCCGCGGACGTCTTCCTCGAGCGCGGGGCTTTCGGCGTCGAGGAGTCGCGGCTCTACCTCGAAGCGTGTCGTGCGGCCGGGCTCGAGCTCCGGCTCCACGGCGACCAGTTCACGGAGTCCGGGGCGATCCCGCTCGCGATCGAGCTCGGCGCCCGTTCCGTCGACCACCTGGAGGCGACCGGCCTCGCAGGGACCGCCGCACTCGCTTCGAGCGACGTTGTCGGTGTCCTCCTGCCTGCGAGCGCGCTCTTCCTCGGCCGGCCGATGCCGCCGGGGCGAGCCCTCGTTGACGCCGGTGCCGCAATCGCCCTGGCGACGGACTTCAACCCCGGGAGCGCCTTCTGCGAAAGCCTGCCGCTCGTCTGCTCGCTGGCCTGCACGCAGCTTCGCCTTGCACCGGCCGAGGCGCTTGCGGCCTGCACCGTAAACGCCGCTCATGTGCTCGCACGCGCCGATCGGAAAGGACGGCTCGCGCCCAGGTTCGACGCAGACATCGTTCTCCTTGCGGCAGAGGACTGGCGCTACCTCGCCTACCACCTCGGCGGACCCGTTGTCCACACCGTCGTGCGAGGCGGCGGGATCGCCTGGTCGAGCTGGGCATAATCGCGGGCATGCCCAGCCGCAAGCAGCGACGGCGCCGTGCCAAGGAGTTTCGACACGAGTACGTCTGGGAGGACGCCGAGGGTAACGAGCTCGATGCGGACGACGTTCCGGCTCGGAAGGCCGATTCGCAGGCACAGCGCCCGCCCAAGAGCCCCGGGCGTGAACCTCAGGCTCCCTCCTGGCGCCGGACGCTCAAGCGCGGGCTGGTCTTCGCTCCGATCATGTTCGTGACCGTGATGCTGCTCACGGACGACTTGACGATCGGCGCCCAGATCGCGCAGACCGCCTTCATCGTGGGGATCTTCGTCCCGTTCAGCTACCTCCTCGACGGCGTCCTCTGGCGCTCGTACAAGAAGCGAGCGGCTCGACGCGTCGAAGACGGCAGCGGGCGCTGACGGGCCCGTTCGATGCCGCTCCAGGTCGAACAACTCTCGCTCGGGCCGCTCGGGACGAACTGCTACGTCGTCCGTGCGGACGCGGCGTCGCCGGACGCTGCCGTCGTCGATCCAAGCGGGGACGCGGCGGAGCTCCGGCTCCTGCTCGCGCGGCTCGGCGTGCGCTGCGCCGGGATCCTGATCACGCATGGGCATTGGGATCACCTGGTCGGCGTGGCCGATCTCGCGGAAGCGACAGGCGCGCCGGTTTACATGCCCGAAGGTGAGCGGGTGCTTCTCGAGAGTCCGGAGGGGTTCACGCCGGCTGGGATCTCAGTACGCCCGTACATCCCCGATGTGTTGCTCGAGGGAGGAGAGACGATCGACGTGGCCGGCATCGCGTTCGAGGTGCGTTCGGCACCGGGGCACTCGCCCGCGCACGTCGCCTACCACGCCGGCGGAAGTCTATTTTCAGGGGACGTGCTCTTTGCCGGCTCGGTTGGACGGACGGATCTCCCGGGCAGTAACTGGGATACGCTCGTCGCGTCCATCCGCTCGCTCGTGGACATCTACCCACCGGAGACGATCGTCCACCCGGGACACGGTCCCTCCACCACGCTCGGCGACGAGCTCGCGCGCAATCCCTTCCTCGCCGAGCTTCGCGCGGAGCGAACCGGGTGACGCCCGAGACGAAGCTCGAGCGCCCGCGAGGAACGCACGACGTCCTGCCTTCGGAGCAGCCGCTCTGGCGGCTCGCGGTCGGCGAGGCAGAGCGGCTGTGCGCGCTCTACGGCTACAGGCCGATCGTGACGCCCGTGTTCGAGGACACAGCCCTGTTCGAGCGCACCTCAGGCGCCGGCTCGGACGTCGTGCAGAAGGAGATGTATACGTTCGAGGATCGCGGAGGGCGCTCGCTTACCTTGCGCCCCGAAGCCACGGCGCCGATCTGCCGGGCCTACGTCGAGCACGGCATGCACCGGGATCCTCAGCCCGCGAAGCTCTACACCGTCGCCCCGATGTACCGCTACGCGACTCCCCAGCGCGGACGTTTTCGGGAGCACTGGCAACTGTCGGTGGAGGCGATCGGCTCCGACCACCCGTCCCTCGATGCTGAAGTCATCCAGCTCTACTACGCGCTCCTCGGGCGCCTTGGCGTCACCGAGTTCTCCCTCGCCCTCAACTCGATCGGCTGCCGCGAGTGCCGTCCGGCCTACCTCGCGCAGCTCGACGAATGGCTCGCCACGAACGTCGAGCGGCTCGATGCGGCGACGAAGGAGAAGGCAGCCGCGAGTCCGCTGCGCGTGTTCGACAACATCGAGACGAAGCCGCGGGCCGTGCAGGACGCGCTCGAGGAGGCACCCAAGATCGGAGAGTCGCTGTGCGAGGCCTGCAGGGAGCACTTCGCGGCCGTCCTCGGCGACCTCGACGCCTACGGAGTCGGGTACAAGATCGTCCCGACGCTCGTTCGCGGGCTCGACTATTACACCCGCACGACCTGGGAGTTCCTCGGTCCCGACGAAGGCGCGCAGAGCTCGCTTTCGGGCGGGGGGCGCTACGACGGTCTCGTCGAGGAGATCGGAGGGCCGCCGACCCCCGGAGTCGGCTTCGGGGCCGGGATCGAGCGGCTGCTGCTCGCGCTCGAGCATGCCGGCGTGCGCGCGGAGGGACCGGAGATCGACGTCTTCTTCGCCGTCGATGAAGGAGCGTCGCGTGAGCGAATAGCAGGTTGGCTCGGCGAGCTACGGATGCGCGGTGTCGCCTGCGACACGGACTACGCCGGCCGTTCGCTCAAGGGTCAGCTGACCCAGGCGGGGCGGCTCGGCGCTACGACCACCGTTCTCGTCGGGTCCGACGCTGCGATTCTCCGCCGGCATGGGCGGGACGACGAGAGGGTCGCACTCGATGAGGTTCCGGCAAGGCTCGCATCATGAGCTGGAGGGACATCATGTGCGGCGAGCCCCGCCCGGAGGACGTGGGTCGTACCCTCACGCTCGCGGGCTGGGTCGAGAGCCGTCGGGACCACGGGGGCCTCGTCTTCGTCGACCTCCGCGACGGAACCGGGCTCATGCAGCTCGTGATCAACCCTGAGCGCTCGCCCGCTGCGGTCGAGCTGGCGAAGGAGATCCGAAACGAGTTTGTGCTTCAGGCGACCGGCGAGGTCGTCGACCGCTCAGCTGGCACCCTGAACCCGAAGATGCCCACGGGCGAGGTCGAGCTCCAGGTCGACGACCTGACGAT
>JBBDMN010000234.1:0-2429 GCA_040878305.1 Gaiellaceae bacterium | reverse complement strand
GAGCTGCGAGAGGAACGGGAGCCCGCGTTCGGCGAGGGCTTCTCACCAGAGCTCGAGGAAGGTCTGCGCGCGCTGACGGCGGGCGAGCGCGAGGTGGTCGCGCTCCGGGTCGTGCTCGACCTGGACGGCGAGGAAGTCGCACGCCTGCTTGGGATCACGCCCACGGCCGTCTCCACACGGCTCCACCGGGCGCTTGCAAAGCTCGAAGAGAGGATGAGAACCGATGACGTCGCCTGACCTGATCCACGCGCTCAAGGCTTCCCGACCTGCCGCCCCTATCGCTCTGCGCTCGCGTATCCGCGAGATCGCGACCCAGGACGCGGCGCCGGCGACGGCGTCGTGGCCGACGCTCCGACTGCGGCTGCCTGTTCGCCGCACCGCGATGGTTGCGATGCCGGCGGCGGCAGCGCTCGCGATTGCGACCGCAGGAGCGGTGGGCCTCGCCCGCTCGGACGAGAGCTATGAGGCTCTTCGCGATTCGATCGGTATCACGAAGTCGACGCCGGAGGCGACCCCCAGCGTTACTACCAACCTCGGTGCACCCCCCCAGGACTCGGCGATCGGCCCGACGCGGGACCGAGCACAGCGCGTCAGCGCCACGTTGACGGTGGAGGTCCCCGACTCCGACGGTGTCTCCGGCGCTGCCCAAGCAGCGCTCGACCTGACGCGTCGCCTCGGCGGACACGTCGTCAGCGCCTCGGTCGCAACCGGCGAGGAAGGGAGCGCCGCCCTCGTCCTCCGCGTCCCCGTGGCGAGGGTGCAGGAAGCGATCGTCCAGCTGTCGGGCCTCGGCCGCATCGTCTCGCAGCAGGTGCAGATCGACGATCTGCAGGAGGGTCTCGACAGACTCGAGAGTCGGGAGCGGTCGGTGCGGGCGCAGATCGCGCTCGTCGCCGCTCGGCTCGACACCGAGTCGCTCGACGCGACCACGCGAGCGCAGCTCGAAACGCGCTTGCAGAACCTGCGCGGCGAGCTTCGCGAGCTACGGCGCGGGATCTCCGCCACCAATGCGGAGGCGCGCATGGCGACGATCCAGCTCACGGTCGTGACTCCGGGAATGCTCGGCGCAGTTCCGGTGCCTTCGCGGCTCGACCGCACCCTCGACGAGGCACTCGACGTGCTCGTCTGGGAGGGCGTGATCGTGATCGCGATCGCGATCGTCGCGGCTCCGTTCGCGCTCGTCGCGTTCGCTGCGTGGCTCGGGCGGAAGCTGTACCGGCGGCGCGAAGAAGACCGGCTGCTCGCAACCTAGCCCCGCGACCGGTCGTCGCCGAGCGTCGCGACGAGCGCCTCGGCGACGACCTTCAGCGGCCTTCCCGAGATCTGGCTCGCTTTGCGCAGTCGCGCAAAAGCCTCGGCCTCGGTCAGCCCTTCCCGCTGCATCAGGATCCCCTTCGCCCGCTCGATCGCCTTCCGCGCCGCGAGCGCCTCGGAAAGCGACTCGGCCTCTTCTCGCAGGGCGCTGAGCTCGTCGTGCCGCGCCCGCGCCGTCTCGATCGCCGGCAGGAGGTCGGTCTCGCGGAACGGCTTCACGAGATAGCCGAAGACGCCGGCCTCGACCGCACGCGACACGAGCTCGCGCTCTCCGTACGCGGTCACCATCACGATCGGGATCGGTCGCTCGTCGAGAATCCGCCGAGCGGCTTCGATCCCGTCCAGGTTCGGCATCTTGACGTCGAGGAGCGCGATGTCCGGTTCCGTCTCGCGAGCGAGCCGAACCGCCTCCTCCCCGTCCCGCGCCTCCGCGCAGACCTCGAATCCGGCAGCTTCGAGGATGCCCTTGAGATCGAGCCGGATGATCGTCTCGTCCTCGGCCACCAGGACACGAGTCAACCCGGGAACACCACCTCGGCGTGGAGACCGCCCTCGTTTCGCAGCTCGATCTCTCCGCGGAGCTCGTCCCGAACGAGCGCGCGCACGATCGAGAGTCCCGTGCCCGAGCCCTCGCCCTGGATCCCGTCTCCGTCGTCGGCGATCGTGAGCACCACCTCGCCGTTTCGCTGCGCGAGCGCGATCGAGACCTGCGCTCCCCCGTGCTCGAGCGCGTTCTGGAAGAGCTCCGTGAAGACGAGGGCGAGCGCCGTCGCCTGCTGCCCTGCGAGCGAGACGGGTTCGAGCTCGGCGGTCACCTCCTTGCCCGCGACGAGCCCCTGGACAAGCATCGCGCGAAGCCGGTCGACGAGCTCGCCGAGGTCGACGTCGTCCTCGCGATGCTCCGTCAGCACCTCGTGGACGGCAGCAATTGCGAGGATCCGATTCACCGAGTCGTGGAGCGCCTTCCGCGGATCGACGTTCTCTGCCCTAGCCTGCACGCGTAACAGCGAAGCGACCGACTGCAGGTTGTTCTTGACGCGGTGGTGGATCTCCTGGGCGAGGACGCCGCGCATCACCGCGCGCCCGTGCTCGAGCGCGACGGCAGCATGATGCGC
>JBBDMN010000233.1:0-2437 GCA_040878305.1 Gaiellaceae bacterium | reverse complement strand
CTCGGCCGGCGTCGCGAACTCGGCCGGAGTGACCTGCGCTTTGCCGGCGGCAATCCCGTCGGCGACGACCTTCGTCACCAGGTTGGACGCGCGGATGGCGTCGTCGTTTCCGGGGATGACGAAGTCGGCCTCGTCCGGGTCGGCGTTCGTGTCGACGAGCCCGACGATCGGGACGCCGAGGCGCCGTGCCTCGCGAACGGCCAGCTGCTCCTTTTTCAGGTCGATGACGAAGACGGCATCGGGCTGGCGCTTCATGTCGGCAACCCCGCCGAGGTTCGCCTCGAGCTTCTCGAGCTCGCCGGTCAGGGCGATCCGCTCTTTCGAGGGCAGCAGGTCGAGCTGACCCTCTGTCTTCAGGCGGCGCAGGTCGTGGAGGTAGGCGATCCGCTCCGAGATCGTGCGCCAGTTCGTGAGGAGGCCGCCGAGCCAGCGGTGGTTGACGTACGGCATGCCGACGCGGGTGGCGTGCTCCCGCACCGCGTCCTGCGCCTGCTTCTTCGTGCCGACGAAGAGCATCGTCCCGCGGCGCTCGGCGATGTTTCGCGCGAAGTCGTGCGCCTCCTCGAGCAGCTCGAGCGTTTTCGTGAGATCGATGATGTAGATGCCCCCGCGCTCGGAGAAGATGTAGCGGCGCATCTTCGGGTTCCAGCGGCGCGTCTGATGGCCGAAGTGGACGCCGGCCTCCAGCAGCTCTCGCATGGTTACGACTGACACAGGATCAGCCCCTTTCTCTGGTTGACGGTTGATTCGCCGACGAGCCGGGCGGAACCGCGCTCACAGCACGGCACCCCCGCCTCGGCTTGATCGCCGGGTGGAAGGTCTAGGACGTTGCGGAGTCTAGCCGTAGGGGCGCCATAGCTCTCGCGCCTACAAGACTCGGGCAGCCTCGTGAGCCGTTTCGAGCTCGCTTGGAAGCGGCGACACGACGTCCATCTCCGCCCCCGTCACCGGATGTCGAAAGCTAAGTCGGTGCGCGTGCAGGAACTGCCTCACGAGCCCGAGATCGCCGCGCACGCCGTACTGCGCGTCTCCCGCGACAGGTAGATCGATCGCCGCCAGGTGAACACGGATCTGGTGTGTTCGTCCTGTCTCGAGCCGGACGTCGAGGAGGGTATGCTCGGCCAGCAGCTCCCGTACCTCGAAGCGCGTGACTGCCTCGCGCGGCTCGTTTGTGTCCAGGGAGCGCTTCGTCGGATCGCGGCGGTCGCGGCCGATCGGCGCTTCGATCCGCCCCGCGCGCGAGCGGGGATGACCGCGGACGAGCGCCAGGTAGAGCCGTTCCACGTTTCGCTGCCGGATCGCCTCCTGGAGCGCGGAGTGCGCCTCGTCCGAGCGGGCGACGACGAGAAGCCCAGACGTGTCTCGGTCGAGGCGGTGCACAATGCCTGGCCGCTCGGGATCCGGGCCGCCCGAGGCGCCGAGGGTGAGGAGCTGACCGGCGAGCGTTCCCGTCCTCTCCCCCGCCCCCGGGTGCACCACGAGCCCCGCGGGCTTGTCGAGGACGATCAGGTGCTCGTCTTCGTAGAGCACCGGGACGGAAACAGGCTCCGGCTCGAGCGCGGCTACGGAGCCAGGGAGCTCGACCTCCACAATCGAGCCCAGGTCGAGCTTGTGGCTCTTCGGCTGGACGGCCCCGTCGACCCGCACCGCGCCCTCGCTGAGCAGCCGCTCGGCCAGCGAGCGCGACCCGATCTCCTCGCGTATCGCGAGCGCCTTGTCGAGCCGTGTGCCGGCGTCCGCGTCAGCGACGCTGAAGCGAAGGGTTCCCATCGCGCGGCCCGTGCATGCGGCCCGACCGGTCGGCGAGGACGAGCGCGCCGAAGAGCACGGCGACTCCGACGAGGATGAAGGTATCGGCGAGGTTGAACGCCGGCCACGCCTCGAGATCGAGGAAGTCGGTGACGCGCCCGAGGCGGATGCGGTCGATCAGGTTGGCGACGCTTCCGCCAAGTACGAGTCCGAGCCCTACGGGCAATATCGGATGGCGTCGGCCAGAGCGCGCGAAGAACCAGACCATCAGCGTCACCGCGACCGCGGTGATCGCGATGACGAACGTCGTCCGGCTCGCGAAGAATCCGAAGGCGATTCCGGAGTTCTCGACGTGGTGGATCGAAAAGGGGCCGAGAATGTCGACCCTTTCGCCCACCGCGAGCGTCCGGCCGATGACCTGCTTCGTGAGCTGGTCGGCGAAGATGGCAGCCGCCGCCACGACGACGAGCCCCAACCACTGCGCCGGACCGGCAGCAAGCGAGCGCTCGGCGGTCGAGATCGGCCGGAGAGCATTCGCAGTCGAGCCGACGCGAACATCGACCTGCGGTACCTCGCTCCGTGCTGGCTCGCTCAGGCGCGCCCCTCGCCGGCTCCGGCTCCCGCCCGGAATGCCTTTGGGGTCCCCAGGAAGTGCGGAGCACTGTCTGGGGTAGGACGCCCGAGGAAC
>JBBDMN010000232.1:0-2459 GCA_040878305.1 Gaiellaceae bacterium | reverse complement strand
GCCTGGTTGTAGATCTCCGCCTCGATCGTCGAGTACGCAGGCCCGCCGAGGATGAGGACGATCCCGAAAGAGGTGAACGAGAAGAGGAAGACGATCGCCGCCGCAGCCGAGAGCGCGGGGGCGAGCAGCGGAAGCGTCACCTCCCGAAAGCTCTGCCACGGCCCGGCCCCGAGCGTGGCGGCCGCTTCGGAGACCCTCCGGTCGAGGCTCGCCCAGAACCCGCCGACGACCCGGACAACGACGGCGACGTTGAAGAACGCGTGCGCGATCAGGATCGCTGCCCAGCCGCGCTCGAGGCTCTCCGGGAGGATGGCGAGGAACGCAAGGGCGACGACGACCGTGGGCAGGACGAACGGCACGGTCACGAGCGCGCGCACGAGGCTCCGTCCCGGGAACGCGTAGCGCCCGAGGACGTACGCCGACGGGAGCGCGACGGCGATCGTGAGCGCGGTCGAGGCGACCGCCTGCCACAAGGTGAACCAGACGACCTCCCGTGTCAGCCGATCCGTGAGCACGTCGCCTCCCTCCGAGGAGAAGCCTCGCTCGAGAATCGTGACCAGCGGAAAGACGAAGAAGAGCCCGAGAAACCCGAGCGGCACTCCGTACGTGAGCGCTCGCCACCCGCGCGCGCTCAGCGAAGCACGATCGACGTCCACTCCTTCACCCACCGATCCCGGTTCGCTCCGATCTCCTCCGGCGAGAGCTCGAGCGGCGCCTTCGGCACAACTGCGAACTTCTCGAACTCGGGCGGAAGCTGCGCGCTCGGGAGGACTGGGAAGACGAACATCGAGAGAGGGACGTCCTCCTGGAAGCGCTTCGAGAGCATGAAGTCGACGAGCTGCCGCGCGCCGTCCTCGTTGCGCGCACCGCGCAAGACGCCCGCGAGCTCGATCTGCCGGAAGCAGCTCGAGGTGACCACGGCGGTCGGCGCCTCGGCGGGCTTCGGCGTCCGGAAGATCACCTCCGCCGGAGGGCTCGACGCGTAGGAGACGACGATCGGCCGGTTCCCGTTGCTCCCGGCGGCACCGGAGAAGCGCGTCGTGTACGCCTCCTCCCAGCCGTCGACGACGAGCACACCGTTCGCGCGCAGCCCGCGCCAATAGTCTCCCCAGCCGTCTTCGCCGAAGTGCGCGACGGTCGCCAACAGGAAGGCGAGCCCGGGCGTCGAGGTCGCCGGGTTCTCGACGACGAGCAGGTCCTTGTAGCGCGGCTGAATGAGGTCGTCGAGCGAGCTCGGCGGCGGAATCTCGCGCTCGGCGAACCAGGCCTTGTCGTAGTTCAGGCACACCTCGCCGTGGTCGATCGGCGTGAGGCGGTGCTCCGGATCGAGGACGTATCGCTCGTCGATTCCCTCGAGCGCGGGCGACTCGTACGCGTCGAAGAGATCGCCTTCGAGCGCGCGTGAGAGAAGGTTGTTGTCGACACCGAAGAGGACGTCGCCCTGTGGGTTCCCGGCGGTCAAGAGCGCCTTCGAGAGCAGCTCGCCCGCGTCGCCCGACTGGAGGATTCGAAGTCGAAGGCCACTCTCGCGCTCGAACGCCTCCTTGACGTCGTCCGAGACGACGAACGAGTCGTGGGTGACGAGGACGACGCTCGTCGGCTTTTCATCCTCCCCGCCGCAACCACCGCCGAGAACTACGACCGCCAGCGCTACGGCTGCGGCGATGAGTGCCTTGTAACAGACTGTTACTTGGCGCCTCATTCGTCGGCCCCGGGGCGGATCGCGACGAGGACGCCACGATCGACGGCGATCCTCGCCGTGCTCGCCGCGAAGACGTTCGAGACACCGCGGCTCGATCCGGGCTCGAGCGTCTCTCCGGCCAACGGGTAGACCAAGCCGTCGGTTCGCACACCTTCCGCCGGGCCATGGAGCGCGAAGAGCGATACGAGCTCACCGGGTTCTCCGGCGAGCGTCCTTTGGTTCCGAATAACGTGCGCCCGCGCCCGCCCGAGATATGCGTCGAGCTCGACCCGCGCGTACCGTGGTGACGCGAGCAGCAGAAGGGCCGACAGCAAGTGGTCGAGCCGTCCTCCGCCTTCAGCGAGCACGAGAATCCGAGCCGAGTCGAGCTCCATCGCAGCATCGAGCGCGAGCTCGAGGTCGGTCGCGTCCTTGTCGGTCGGGTGGCGCTCGACCCGCACGCCTTCTGTCTCCGCGGCGGCCACCGCCTCCGGCGAGGCTGAGTCAAAATCCCCCACGGCGACCGTGACGTCGATGCCTAGGGCGCGAGCGTGGTCGAGCCCGCGGTCGGCCGCGACGACGGGCGTGCCGACGGGAATCGCTCGCACAGCTTCCGCATGGGGAGCATCCCCACCGGCGATGACGACCACGATCTCCTCGGACATGCGCTTCCTCCGCTGGGATTACCCAGGTCAGGTTCTGCGAGTCGGCGGCGCGCTCCAGCCGCCCTCTCAGCCCGGTTGCCCCGAGCTCCCCTTACGCTTTCCGCATCGTAGCG
>JBBDMN010000231.1:0-2464 GCA_040878305.1 Gaiellaceae bacterium | reverse complement strand
GTGTTAAGCGCGCCGCCAGCGTTCGTCCTGAGCCAGGATCAAACTCTCCGTGAAGAGAACTGTCGCCCCCAACCAGCCGAAGCTGCAATGCCCGCGAGACGAGCGCCTCCGAAGGAGACGCCGTCGAACGGCCAATTGAACAGAGGGCAGTTCTTCAGTCGAGCTTGATGCTCGATCTCGTTTTCCCCAAAGGGGATAACGGGTTCTATGCCTCACGCCGAGCCGTCTCCGAGAACGGAGGCAACCGACGAGAGGTCTCGACGTTACGCTGTTGAGTTTTCAAAGACCGCGACGCTTGAAAGGCGGCAACAAAAAGCCTCCGACTCGCGCCAGAGGCTTTCGGGACGGATCCACACTGGTCGTATGGGTTCGCTCGAAAGCGCTCCAGTTCGTCGAGTGACAGGATTCTTGCGCCACCCTCTCGGGCGACCGGGAGATGGTAGCACACTTCTTGGCCTAGAACGTCGCTGCCCGAGGGTCTCGGATCAGCTCGTGAAGCGCATGAAACGGCGCTTTCCGACTTGGATGAGCGCTCCTACGAGTGCTTCACGCGATACGTCGAGGTCGTCGACAAGCTGGTCGTCGATCTTCACGCCACCCTGCGCGATCAACCGTCTCGCCTCACTCGTCGAGAGCCCGAAGCGATCCGCCAGCAGGGCTGGGAGATGAACTGGGTCACCCGGCGGCAGCGAAGCCTCCGGCACCTCGTCGGGAGCCTGCCCCTCGCGGACGACACGAGTGAAGTGAACCGCAGCATTCTCCGCCGCAGCCGTCCCGTGGTAGCGCTCGACGACTCCACGCGCGAGGGCGAGCTTCGACTCCATCGGCGGATTCCGGGGCGGGCTCCGGTCGAGGCACAGACGCCACCACTGGTCGAGCGCGGAGTCCGGAATAGACATCACCTTGCCGAACTGCTCCTCGGGCGCCTCGTCGATCCCTACGTAGTTCCCGACCGACTTCGACATCTTTTCGACGCCATCGGTACCGACGAGGAGCTCATATGTGATCACCGCTTGCGGTGCGAGGCCGTAGTGAGCCATGACGTCGCGACCCATCAGCAGGTTGTAGAGCTGATCGGTCCCTCCCACTTCGATGTCTGCCTCGACCGCCACCGAGTCGTAGCCCTGAGCGAATGGGTAGAGGAGCTCCGAAACCGAAATGGGCGCGTTGGCTGCGAAGCGCTCACGGAAGTCGTTCCGCTCGAGTAGCCGCGCGACCGTGCCTGTTCGCGTGAGCCGTACGAGCTCGGCATAGTCGAGCTTGCCGAGCCATTCACCGTTGAACCGAATCTCGGTGCGGCTCGGGTCGAGTATTCGGTAGGCCTGCTCCGCGAAGAGCTTTGCGTTGCTGTCGAGCACGTCGTCGGGCAGCACGAGGCGTTCTTTCGACCGCCCCGAAGGATCCCCGATTCGTGCCGTGTAGTCGCCGACGATGAGGACGGCGACGTGGCCGGCGTCTTGAAATGCTCGCAGGCGCCTCAGGACGACCGCAAACCCGAGGTGTATGTCCGACCCCGTGGGGTCGATGCCAAGCTTGACACGCAGTGGGCGATCCAGGCGAAGCTTCTCTTCGATGCCGCCCTCGGGCAGGAGATCGACGGCGTGCCGCGTGAGCTCGCCGATGCTCACGGGACTGCTGAGACGTGAGCGCGAGTCACTTCGGACGGAGAGCGGCAGCCGAGCAGCGCGAGCGCGTTCTCGATCTCGTCTCGGAGTATCTCCAGCACCTGTCGAACTCCCTTGTCGCCCCCGAAGGCGAGTCCATACATCACCGGTCTCCCGACGAGCACGGCACGCGCGCCGAGCGCGAGAGCGACGGCTACGTCACTGCCGCGCCGAATCCCGCCGTCCAGGAAAACCTCGGCGCGTCCCGCGACGGCTTCGACGACCTCCGGCAAGGCCTCGAGCGACGCCACCGCACCGTCGAGCTGGCGGCCTCCGTGGTTCGAGACCACGATCCCGGCAGCGCCGTGCGCGCACGCGAGCTCCGCGTCCTCGGCAGTCACGAGTCCTTTGACCACGATCGGGACCTTCCAGCGCTCGCGAAGCTCGGAGACGTAGTCCCATTGCAAACCCGGGTCGAGCAAGCGAAGCGCGGGATCTTCACTCGTGTTCCGTGCCCTCGCTGCGGTAAATGCAGGCACGTTCAGCTCGGGGACGTCGAAACCCGCCCGCCGCTCGCTGTCGCGGATGCCTACGACGGGAAGATCTGCGGTGAGGACGATCGCCGTGAAGCCGACCTCGAGCGCCTGGGCGACGACCTCATCGCTGACCGCCCGGTCACGAAACACGTAGAGCTGGAGCCACCGGGGTCCTCCTGGAGCGGCGACGGCGACATCGGCGGGCGTTGCGGTGGCAACCGTTGACAAGCACATGACGGTGCCTGCCGCGGCCGCTCCACGCGCGGTCGCGAGCTCGTGGTCCTCGTGGGCGATCTGCTGATACGCCATGGGCGCGACGAGGAC
>JBBDMN010000230.1:0-2493 GCA_040878305.1 Gaiellaceae bacterium | reverse complement strand
CTGCTAGGCTTCCGCGTCTGCAAGCAGGGGCGATCGAGCTTCCTCACCTCCCGGGCAGCGCCCGCGGGGGTTCAACCGAGCCGAAGGTTGGATGGGGATTCAGAGCCGCTGCGTGCAGCGGTTTTTGTCGTCTGCGAGGAGGAACGAAGAGTCTGGTGAAGAGCTTTTGAGACCGCGCCGCCGCCGGCCCAGCATGGACCGGGTCGTTCCGCGCAAGCGGGAGGAGCGCATCAACGAGGAGATCCGCGTGCCGCGAGTCCGTCTCGTGGACGAGAACGGGGGACAGGTCGGGATCACCGAGACGAAGGAAGCGCTCGACTTCGCGTTCAAGAAGGGGCTCGACCTCGTCGAAGTCGCTGCGGGCGCCGATCCGCCCGTGGCGCGGGTCATGGACTACTCGAAGTACCGCTACGAGCAGGAGCAGCGCGCCAAGCAGGCCCGCAAGCACCAGCTCCAGATTCAAGTCAAGGAGATCAAGCTCAGACCGAAGATCGGGACACATGACTACGAGACCAAGAAGGGGCATGTTGTGCGCTTTCTCGGTCAGCGGGCGAAGGTGAAGGTGACGATCATGTTCCGGGGGCGCGAGACGCTGCACCCGGAGCGGGGTCGGACTCTCCTCCTGCGGCTCGCGGACGATGTCAAGGAGCTCGGGGCGATCGAGCAGCAGCCCCTCCTTGACGGCCGCAACATGGTCATGGTTCTGGCGCCGAACAAGAATGTGGGAGTGAAAGCCGATGCCAAAGATGAAGACGTCGCGGGGAGCGAAGAAGCGCTTCAAGGTGACCGGAGCGGGGAAGATCTTGCGCCGGCACGCGATGAAGAGCCACAACCTCGAGAAGAAGTCGTCGAAGCGTAAGCGCGGCTTCCGGAAGCTGTACGACATCGCGCCGAGCGACGTCAAGGGTGTCAAGAAGCTCCTGAGGGGAGGCTAGGCTTGCCTCGCGTGAAGAGGGCGGTTCACGCCCGCAAAAAGCGCGCCAAGGTCCTCAAGGAGGCGAAGGGGTACTGGGGGCTCAAGAATTCGAACTACAAGTACGCGAAGGAGCAGGTCGACCGCTCGCTCGTATACGCGTACCGCGATCGGAAGGTCAGGAAGAGGACGTTCCGCTCGCTCTGGATCGTCCGGATCAACGCGGCTGCGCGCGAGAACGGCCTCTCGTACAACCGCTTCATGGCGGGTGTCCGGGTGGCCGGGATCGAGCTCGACCGCAAGTCGCTCGCCGACATCGCTGTCTCCGATCCGAAGGCGTTCGCCGCAGTCGCCGAGAAGGCAAAGGCCGCGCTCGAGAACGGCGACTCGGCGTAGAGCTGATCGAGTCGCGCCAGAACGAGAAGCTCCGGCTCGTCCGGAAGCTTCTGTCCGCTCGCAAGCACCGGGAGGAGACGGGCATGTTCGCGGTCGAGAGCGAGGATCTCGTCGAGGCGGCGCTCGCCGCTTCGATCGAGCCGGTGGAGCTGCTCGTCGCGGGCGAGAACGTCCTTCCGGACCTTCTTGCGGAGGTGTCCACTCTCGGCCACGCGCCGCGGGTAGTCGGAGTCTTTCGGCGCGACGATCTGCCGACGGGAGCAAGAGACGTGACGCTCGCCCTCTGGCGCGTCACCGACCCGGGGAACGTCGGCACGCTTCTACGGACGGCGGACGCGTTCGGGGCAGCTGTCTCGCTCTCCTCGGAGTGCGCGGACCCGCTGGGGCCGAGGGCGGTGCGGGCATCGGCCGGCGCCATCTTCAGGGTGCCTCTCGTCGAGTGGGACAGGCTGCCGGCCCGGCGGGTCGCGCTCGTCGCACACGGCGGCGTGTCTCTGGCGGAGATCGATCTCGAGGCCCCGCTGACGTTCGTCCTAGGCTCGGAGCGCGAAGGGCTCCCGGACGAGCTTGCAGCAGACTGTTACAAGGCAACGATTCCGCTGCCAGGTGCAGCCGAGTCGTTGAACGTCGCGGCGGCGGGTGCGATCGCGCTCTACGAGCTCTCGCGCCGCTCGGAGGTCTGAACCTCGGCCTTCCGCCCGCGTTCGATGCGCTCCTTGAGCCGCCGCGTTACCTCGTCGTAGCGAGCCTGGTCGGCCCGCACCTCCTCACGAATCTTCCTCTTCACTTCCTTCCGAGTCATTCTCGTCCTCCCGGTCGAGTATTGCTCTGATTCGTCGGAGCTCCGTCCGAATGTCGAACAGCGCCTCGATGATAGCCGTGACGTCTTCGTCCGAGACCATGACGTCAGGGTCGCAGACTCTGTTGCGTGACGCCAGATGGCTCCGCCGGACTTGTCCGGACTAGCCAAAGCCGCCGCCACCTCCGCCGCCGCCACCACCTCCACCGCCCGAGAAGCCGCCGCCACCACCGCCTGCGCCCGAGTTCGGCGGCGCGAGCGCGTCCCCGAACCCCGCCGCGAGGTCGCCGATCGACATGCTCGACGCGCCTGAGCCGAGGTCGCCGCCGGGCGAGATCCAGTAGATCGCGCTCGCCTCGTGGAGAGCTTCGGGCATGTGCAGCTG
>JBBDMN010000229.1:0-2510 GCA_040878305.1 Gaiellaceae bacterium | reverse complement strand
CTAGTCGGCGGCGAGCTCGTCGGGCTCCGAGAGCGCCTCGATCGCGTCCCGCGCGTCGTCGACGGCGGACTCGGGGACGAGCACCTTGAGCGGCGGGTCGTCGAGTGCTTCTGGATCGTGCTCCGCAGCGAGCTCGAGGTGCGACTCGATGCCCGCGGTCGAGAGGATCCCCTGCAGTTGCTCCGCTTCGGCGACATCGCCTGCAACGGCCACCTGGACGAGCCTCGTCACGACTCCCCGGACACTACAACAGTCCTGCTCGCACGGGCGCCCGAGCGAACGAGCCCGGGCGGGCCGCGCTCCGGGAACGGGATCTCGACGACGTCGAAGTCGCGGGGCACGACGGTGTCCGCGAAGAGCTCGCGCGCCTCTTCGACCACCTGGTGGCCGAAGTACCGCGTCGAGAGGTGTGTCAGGGCGAGCAGCTTCGCGCCGGCTTCGCGGGCCACGAGCGCGGCCTCGCCCGCCGTCGAATGGCGGGTCTCGCGCGCGCGCTCGCGCTCGTCGGCGAGAAAGGTTGCCTCGTGGACGAGCAGGTCGGCGCCTGCCGCCGCGTCGACGACGGACGCAGCCGGTGCCGTGTCGCCGGTCAGCACGAGCTTTCGTCCGACGCGAGGCGGGCCCAAAACGTCACTGGGAGTCACCTCTCTCCCGTCGGCAAGCGTCACGCTCTCCCCTCGCTGAAGGAGACCCCGCGAGGGGCCGTCGGGGACGCCAAGCCGGTCGGCGGTCTCCACGTCGAAACGACCGGGACGCTCCGCTTCGACGAGCGCGTACCCGACCGCTGTGACCCCGTGGTCGACGGCGAACGTCTCGAGCCGGTAGCCGTCGCGCTCGAGACGGGCTCCGGGCTCGAGCTCGACCGTCTCGAGCGGATACGAAAGTCTTCCGAAGATGCGGCGAAGTGCCGCCAGGAGCTCGCGCAGGCCGCGCGGGCCGTAGATCGTGAGCGGCAGCTCGCGCCCTCGCAACGAGTACGTCTTGAGCATCCCGGGGAGGCCCAAATAGTGGTCGGCGTGAAAATGTGTGAGGAAGATCTCCTCGAGCTCGGCGAGCCCGACGTCGCAGCGCAGGAGCTGACGCTGCGTCCCCTCGGCGCAATCGAACAGGAGTCGGTCTCCGCCGCGGCGGACGAGCGTCGCCGAGAGGGCCCTCTGCGCCGTCGGCGTGGACCCGGACGTCCCGAGGAAGACGACATCGAGATCCACGGCGGCCGATTCTACGCGCTCAAAAAGCACGCTCCTCGTGCCGATACACGCAGGTATGGCGTCGCAGGCCTACCGCTCGGCTGGCTTGATCAGGTCGTTGACCCTGCTCTGGACCTTCGTGCTCGCCTCGGCGGCGATTCTGGGCGTGGGCGCATTCGTGCTCTCCTCGGTGCTCACGAAGAGCTTTCGGGCGCAGGTGCTGGACGACAGTGCGCGCCAGGTCGCGCTCTACACGGACTCGGTGCTCACCCCCATGCTCGTGCGTACGAACCGCGTCGTCGCGAGCCCGCGCACGCGCCGACGGCTCACTCGCGCGGTCGCAAAGTCGGACGAGATCACCGGCGTCGTCGTCTGGTCTCGGCAGGCCAATCTCGTCGTTTCTACCCCGCCCGGCCGGCGGGGAGAAGGGACGCACGCGAAGGTCACGTCGACGACTCGCAGCGGTCGGACGATGGCTGAGGTCGCCGAGATCTCGACGAAAGTCCGCAAGTCCAAGAGCAGCGAGCGCGCCGTCGTCGTTTGGTCACCGCTTCGGTCGTCCACGGGCAAAGCCGTCGGGGTCGCCCAGGTGCTCCTCCGCCCGGATGCCCTCGACGCGAGCATCGCGACCACCACGCGAACGGTATGGGTCGTGGTCGGCGCTGTGTTCCTCATCCTGTGGCTCGCTCTCGCCGTCCTCGTGCGAAGCGCCGCCGCTCGCCTTTCGAGGCAGAACGAAAGCCTCGAAGGGAGCTCGCGCGAGCTCTCCGAGTCGTCGCGCCGAGTGGAGGAGAGCCTGCTCGAGACGATCGAGACCCTGAACGCCGCAGTCGAGGCGCGCGACCCCTACACCGCCGGACATTCGCAGCGCGTGCGCAGGGTCGCGCTGGCAGTCGGTCGTGAGCTCTCGCTCTCCGCTCATCAGCTCGGGTTGCTGAGCACAGCCGCGCTCTTCCACGACGTGGGGAAGATAGGCATCCCCGACTCGATCCTCACGAAAGCCGGGCCGCTCGAGCCGGGCGAAGCCGCGATCATGCGCGAGCATGTGAGACGCGGCGCGGACATCATGTCCAAGGTCTCGTCGTTCGAGGATGCGGTTCCGGCAATCAGATCCCACCACGAGCGGTGGGACGGGCTCGGGTACCCAGACGGCCTGCGCGGAGAGGAGATCCCGCTCGAAGCATCGATCGTCGGTCTCGCCGATGCCTGGGACGCGATGACCACCGACCGTCCGTACGCGCACGGGCTCTCCCTGAACGAAGCGATGATCCAGATCCGCACCGGTCGCGGGAAGCAGTTCAACCCCGTGGTCGTCGACGCGTT
>JBBDMN010000228.1:0-14055 GCA_040878305.1 Gaiellaceae bacterium | reverse complement strand
TCGCTCCGCCGATGCGGTGGCCCTTCAGGCCGCAGAGCTCGAGCATCCGCCCTGCTCCCAGCTCACCGGGCGGGTTCTTGAAGACGCTTCCGAACGTCCGCTTGTTCGTGGGCTGGGTGGCCTTTCGGCGGGCGACGAAGTCCGCGACGGTGGCCTTGATCTCCTCCGGAGGACAAGGTTCGAGGCGGTATTCGACGCGGGCAACCACACTGCCGGGGGCGAGCTCGGAGTGTCGATACTCCAACCCGAGGTCGCCGACATCCAGCCAGCCGGCTCCTTCGTGTGTGACCACGAGGGCGCGGACGAGGATGTCCGACCAGTCGCGGCCGTATGCACCCGCGTTCATCTTCACGCCACCCCCGGCGGTGCCGGGGATCGCGCACGCGAACTCGAGCCCGCCGAGACCGGCGTCGCGAGCGCGGTGCAGGCAAACCGCATTCGTCGCGCCCCCGCCTGCACCCAGCGTCCCGTCGCCCGTCTCGAGTTCCGCCAGCTCGCCCTCGAGACGGACGACGAGAGCGTCGACCCCCTCGTCCGCCGCAAGCAAGTTGGAGCCGAGCCCGACGACGACGACGTCGAGGCCTTCCGCCCCTGCGAACCGGAGCGCCTCCTCGAGGTCGGCAAGCGAGCGCGGCCGCGCGAGCGCTTTGGCGGGCCCTCCCGTGCCGATCGTCGTCAGCCGCGCGAGCGGAACGCCGCGCTCAATCTTCACTAGGGCACCTTCACTGGGGAAGACCTTCGGCAACTGCGCGCGCAACCTTCCAGGGCTCCCCCACCCCGAGCGTAACGACAACGTCGCCCGGCCTTGCCCAGGCGAGCGCGAGCTGCGCAGCGTCGTCGAGCGTCGGCGCCCAGCCCCGCCGGACGCCCGCAGGGACGCTGTCGAGCACGAGCTTTCCGCTCACTCCCGGTCGAGGCTGGTCGCCTGCCCCGATCACTTCGGTGACGACGGCCATGTCGGCCAGGCCGAGTGCCTCACCGAGCTCGCGAAAGACGTGTCGCGTCCTCTCGTTGACGTGAGGCTGGTACACCGCGATCAACCGCCGCTCGGTTTGGTCCCGGGCCGTCCGCAACGTCGCTGCGATCTCGGTGGGGTTGTGGCCGTAGTCGTCGTAGACGCGCACTCCGCCTCGATCAGCCACGAGCTCGAACCGCCTTCCGACGCCCCGGAACTCGGCGAGCGCGGTCTCCGCATCCCCCGTCGAAATGCCGGCGAGGTCGAGCGCGGCGATTGCTGCGGCCGCGTTCAGGCGGTTGTGCTCTCCCGGCACCGCGAGCTCGAAGTCGACCGGCTCGAGCTCCCAGCCCCGAACGACCTTCGGCACCCCGGCGAGCCAATCCTGGAAGAACATCTCGAGTTCGGCAGTCGATGCGAAGGTCGCGTAATGGTCCAGCTCGACGTTGGTGACGACCGCGATCTCGGCGTGGAGGAGCTCGATTGAGCGGTCGGACTCGTCTCCCTCGACGACGAGCCAGCCGGCTCCGGCTCCAGCGTTCCCGGCGAGCTGAGGAACAACGCCGCCGATGATCCAGGCGGGATCGTGACCCAGCTCGCGCAGCGCGAAGGAGATCATCGCGGCCGTCGTCGTCTTGCCATGCGCACCCCCGACGACGATCGAGCGGCGGAGCGCGACGAGCTCCGCGAGAAAATCCGCGCGGGGTCGCCCTTCGGCCCGACCGAGATGGGCGCTCGAGAGAACCACCTCGAAGCCGGCGGGCGGTGCCGGCTCGCCGCCGACGTCGACCTCGATACCCGAGAGCGTCTCCATGAAGATCGTCTCCCGCACATCCCAGCCGCGGACCTCCGCTCCCCACGCGCGGGCGAAGTTCGCGTAGGCGGAGAGACCCGCGCCGCCGATGCCGACGAAGTAGAACCGCCTCCCGTCCAACGCTCCGGCACTTTGACTCACGAGCGCCGCCCGACCCCAAGTAACAGACTGTTACTTGGGGTCACTTGCGCTCCCGGGCGAGAAGCATGAGCTCGTCGGCGATCTCGTCGGCCGCATTCGGCTTGGCCAGCGCCCGCATCGCAGCGCTCATGCGCCCGAGCCGGCCCGCGTCGCCGAGCAGCTCCTCGACCAGAGCCGGCACTCGTCCCAGATCGTTCTGGTCGACGACGATCGCGCCGCCGCCGTCCTCGAAGTAGCGGGCGTTCAGAGCCTGGTGATCGGCGGTGGCGTGTGGATAGGGCACGAGGATCGACGGCGTGCCGGCCGCGGCGAGCTCCCAGACGGTGCCTCCCGCCCGGGAGAGTGCGAGATCGGCGACCGCGAGCGCCGCACCGAAGTCATCGGTCGTCGGGAGCAACACGTAGTCCTTGCGCTCCACCTTTGCCCGCGCAGCGTCGTAATCGCGCTCGCCGGCGACGTGGAGAACGGCAGGGCCACTCCTCCCCCATGTCTCCGCCGCGAGCTCGTTGAGCGCCTGGGCGCCCGCGAGCCCGCCGAAGACTGCAAGCACCGGCGCGTCGGCGGGAAGGCCGAAGCGTTCTCTGCTCTGCTCGCGGCTCGCGCCCATGTGCGAGCGAGGGACGGGACGCCCGACGATCCGGTACTTCGGCGCGTCGCGGCCGCGTATCGGGTACGCGAGGAAGACAGCGCGCGCGAACGGCGTAGCAAGCCGATTGGCGAGTCCGAGGTGAGCGTCCGCCTCGGTCAGCGCGGCGGGGATGCCACGAAGACGGGCCGCCAGCACCATTGGCCCGGCGACGTACCCACCGGCGCCGAGGACAACGTCGGGGCGACGTCGGCCGAGGATACGGCTGCAGGCGAACGGTGCCCGGGCCGCACGGACGAGCGCGCGGACAAGACCGATGCTGGGGCTACGCGGGATCCCCGAGATCGCGAACGTGTCGAGCTCGTAGCCCGCCTCAGGAACCAGACGCGACTCGACGCGGTCGGGCGACCCGGCGAACGTCACTTTGACTCCGCGCGCGCGGAGCGCCTCCGCGACTGCGAGAGCGGGCCGGACGTGCCCGGCGGTTCCTCCCGCTGCGATCAGACACGCGAGCTTCGACGACCTTTCCATTGACGGCGATGTTAAGGAGAATCCCCACCCCGGCGAGGAGCACGACGAGACTCGAGCCGCCGTAGGAGACGAACGGCAGCGGGATCCCGGTGAGTGGAGCGATCCCGAGCACGGCAGCGAGGTTGACCGCCGCCTGCCCGCAGACGAGCGCGGTGAGACCCGCGGCGAGCAGTTTTCCGAAGGGATCGCGGCAGCGCAGCGCGATCCTGAAACCTGCGATGGCGAAAGCAGCGAACGCCCCGATGACGAGCGCCGAGCCGACGAGGCCGAGCTCCTCGCCCACGACCGCGAAGATCATGTCCGTGTGCGCCTCGGGCAGATAGAGCACCTTTTGCACGCCCTCGCCGAGACCCTCGCCTGCGAGCCCGCCGGAGCCGATTCCGATCATCGCCTGGACGATCTGGAAGCCCGATCCCTCTGCGTCGCTCCAGGGATCGAGGAAGCTGAAGACACGAGCGCGGCGATACGGCTCTGCCCAGATGGCTGCGATCCCGACCCCGACTGCGAGAACCGAAGCCGCTAGGAGCAATCGCGCCGGCACTCCGGCGACCACGAAGACGGCGAGCATCATCCCGCAGAGCGTGATGGTCGTCCCCAGGTCGGGCTCGAGCAAGATCAGCCCGCAGAAGATCGCCGTCAGCAGGCCGAGCGGACGGGCGAGCTCGCCGAGCGTCCTCGGCGGAGGGCGGCGTGCGAGGTAGACGGCGGCGAAGAGGCAAAGCGCGAGCTTCGCGAGCTCCGAGGGCTGGAAGCTCGCAGGACCGAGCAGGAACCAGCGGCGGGCGCCATTGATCTCCGGCGCGACGACGAGCACCGCAGCGCAGAGCCCGAGCGCGACGAGGAGAAGCGGAGGCGCGACATAGCGCAGGCGGTGATAGTCGAAGCGCGACACAACGAGCATCACGGCGATCCCGAGGAGCGCGTAGACGGCCTGCCTCTTCAGGAAGCTCATCGGGTCGCCGTTACCGAGCGCCGCCGAGGCCGAAGTAGCGCTGTAGACCATCACCAGGCCGAACGCGACCAGCCCCAGAGTCACGGAGACGAGGAGCTTCTGGTCGAACCGGCTATTTCCTTTCATGACAGCTCCTCGACGAGCCGGCGGAACTCGTCTCCCCTGGTTTCGAAGTCGTCGAACTGATCGAAGCTCGCGCACGCCGGCGAGAGCAGGACGATCTCGCCCGGACTCGCGGCGGCGGCCGCCTTGCGCACCGCGACGGAAAGCTCTCCGCAGAACGTGTACGCGGCGTTTGCGTCGTCGAGCGCGCGCGCGATCTCCGGCGCCGCGGTGCCGATCAGGTAGGTGTGGTCTCCCGCGCGGAACCCGCGAGCGAGGGGCGCGTAGCTCTCGTTCTTCCCGAGTCCGCCCAGGATGACGTGCAGCGTCGAGTCTCGAAGCGCGGCGATCGCCCGAAGCGCGGCAGCGACGTTCGTCGCCTTCGAGTCGTTGACGTAACGCACGCCGTCGATCGTCGCGACCTCCTCGATGCGATGGGGGACGCCGGGAAAGCTTTGAAGCGCCGAGGCGATGGCGTCGTCGGGCACACCCGCCGCCCGCGCCGCGACAGTGGCGGCAGCGGCGTTCTCCCGGTTGTGCGCCCCGGGGATCGCGGGCTCGGCCGGGAGAGGGTCGTCGAACGCGAACTCGAGTCGGCGCGCGCCGCCGGGTATCGCACCGAATCCGCGTGGAACGACCGCCGTGTCGTCCTCGGTCTGCAGCTCGAAGATGCGAAGCTTAGTGTCCGCGTACCACTCGAAGGTGCCGTGACGGTCGAGATGGTCGGGCTCGAGGTTCAGGAGAACGGCGATCCGCGGCCGCAGCGTCTCGACGTCTTCGAGCTGGAACGACGAGAGCTCGCACACGATCCAGGTGTCGGGTTGAACCGTGCCTGTGAGAGATGTGAGCGGGCGGCCGACGTTTCCGGCGACCTCGACCGGCCACCCCGCCGCGCGGAAGATCGCTCCGAGAAGCTCGCTCGTCGTCGTCTTTCCGTTCGTCCCCGTGACGCCGATCAGCGGGTTCGGGAGGAGCCGAGTGCCGAGCTCGATCTCGCTCCAGACGGGAATGGCGCGCGTCCGGGCGTCCAGGACGAGGGGCGTCTCTCCCGGCACGCCCGGGCTCTTCACGATGAGATCGATTCCCCCTTGCGACAGCATGTGCAGCGCCTCCTCCTCGCGTCCGAGGTGGACTTCGACGCCGAGCTCGCGGAGCCTCCCCACGTCGACCGACTCATCACGGTCGTAGCCGATGACCGCCGCTCCTTGCGCTCGGAGCGTCTCCGCGGCGGCCCTCCCCGAACGAGCGAGCCCGATGACGAGGACGCGTGCGCCGGCGAGCCCCGCCACCCCGCTCACTGCTCGACGATCTGGAGGAAGTCCCGGTAGAAGAGGGCGAAGCCGGACGCGCAGAGGATCGCGCACACGATCCAGAACCGCACCATCACCTTCGTCTCGGACCAGGCCTTCATCTCGAAGTGATGGTGGATCGGTGCCATTAGGAAGACGCGCTTTCCGGTCTTCTTGAAGCTGACGACCTGGATGATCAGAGAGAGCACCTCGATCACGAAGATGCCCGCGATAAGCAAGAGGAGGATCTCCGTGTCGGTGACGATCGCGAACCCCGCAATCGCGCCGCCGAGCGCCATCGAGCCCGTGTCGCCCATGAAGACCTCGGCGGGGTGGGCGTTGTACCAGAGGAACCCGATCGTGCCTCCGATCAGCGCGGCCGCCAGAGTGGCGACGTCGAGGTAGACCTCGCTCCGCTCCCCCGGATCACCCGACCGGAGCCACGCGATGCCTGCGATGGCGAGGAACGTAAGCAGCATGATTGTCGTCGTCCCTGCTGCGAGACCGTCGATCCCGTCGGTGAGGTTGGCACCGTTCACGGTGCCGGCGATGACGAGAAAGAGGAAGGCGTAGTAGAAGACGCCGAGGCCGATGTCCCAGCCTGCGAGCGGGACGTAAACCGAGGTCGAGAACGACTCCGTCTGCTGCAGAAGGATCGCCGCTCCCACCGTTACTGCGAGGAGCAGGACCATCTTCCAACGCCCCGGCAAACCGAGCGACCGGCGCTGGCGCACCTTCAGGTAGTCGTCAGTGAACCCGATCGCCGCGCAGCCGAGCGTGACGAAGAGGACAGTCAGCGCCTCCGCCGTGTACTGCGAGAGGGCGAGGAACGGGATCACCGCCGACCCGACGATCAAGAGACCGCCCATCGTGGGCGTCCCCTGCTTCACGACATGCGCAGCCGGTCCCTCCGCGCGGATCTGCTGCCCGAGGTTCCGCGCGCGGAGTGTCTCGATGAACTTCGGCCCGATGACGACGGCAGCCACCATCGCCAGCAGGCCCGCGATCAGAACGGGGACCATGCACGGGCGAAGTTCGCGATCTCGGCCGCTATGCCTTCGAGCCCCACCGCGCGCGACGCCTTGACGAGCACCGCGTCTCCCGGGCGCAGGAACGCGCGGGCAGCGTCGAGGGCTCCCTCCACGCCCGGAACCCACACCGCCGGGCGATAGGCGCGCGCCGGCTCGCCCACGCCGATCACCTGGACGTCCAGCTCGGCGGCGAGCTCACCGATCTGACGGTGATAGGTCTCCGAGGAGTCTCCCAGCTCGGCCATCTCTCCCAGGATCGCGACGCGCCTGAGCGCTCCCGCCCGCTCCGCGAGATGCGTGATCGCCGCCTGCATCGAGTCGGGGTTCGCGTTGTAGGCGTCGTTGACGACGAACCCTCCTCCCGGGAGCGCGAGCTCCTCTCCACGCCAGGGAGAGAGCCGAATCTGGGAGGCGCCTGCACTCGCTTTCTCGAGCGGTAGGCCGAGGGCCGCATACGCATGGAGGGCGGCGAGTGTGTTAACCGCGTGGTGGCGCTGGGTGAAGGGGAGCTCGAGCTCGACGATCTCACCCTCGATGTGGAAGCGGCCTCGGCCGTCGCCGCCGAGCTCGACGTCGGCAGGGTCAAATCGGCGAAGTGTGATGTCGTCGCGGCGGAGAAACGGCTCGAGCTCGCGGCTGCGTGCGGGGACGACGGCGGTGCCGCCTTCCGGCAGCGCCTCGATAGCCTCCGCGTTCGCCTCCGCGACGCGCTCGACGCTGCCGAGGAGCTCCAGGTGCTCCGGCCCGATGTGAGAAACAAGCGCGACGTGGGGGCGAGCGACGGCGCAGAGCGCTGCGACCTGCCCGAGGCCGCGCATGCCCATCTCGGTAACAAGGATCTCGGTCTCGGCCTCGAGCCGGCAGACGGTCAACGGCAGGCCGATCTCGTTGTTCAGGCTCTTCTCGGCCCAAATGGTCTCCGCGTGCGGTGCGCAAAGGGCTCCGAGGATGTCCTTCGTCGACGTCTTTCCAGCCGAGCCGACGACCGCGACCACGCGCGCATCGCTCTTCGAGCGGACAAGCGAGGCGAGAGCCGCGAGGGCGGCTTCCTGGTCGTCCGGGACGAGTGTCGCGGCCCCTCGCGCCCGCGCATCCTCGACGTGACGGACGCCCGTGTTGAGCGCGACGAAGAGATCTCCGGGCCCGACCTCCCGAGAGTCGGCCTTGATCCCGATGATCGGCGGCCGGTCAGGATCGCCCCCTTCGAGCGCTCCGAGCCGCAGCGCGGCGACCTCGTCGACGCGCAGCGGAATCACGACGTGGCCTCCGCGGAAGCGACCTTGCTTCTGGCATGGAATGCGTTACGAATACGTCTAAGTTTGTCCACACATGGCCTCCGCGGACATGTCCCTGTGCCTGGCACAGAACGTGCTGCGAATCCGTGTCAGTTTGTCCACAGGCTGAGTTATCCCGTCGCGAGCAGCTTCGCGAGCGCCTCGTGGGCAACGACCCGGTCGTCAAAGGGGTGCACGGTCCCGGCGATCTCCTGACCCTGTTCGTGACCCTTGCCGGCGATGACGACGACGTCGCCCGGCTCCGCGGCTTCGAGCGCGCGCTGGATGGCGCTCCGCCGGTCGGGATCGATCTCGACGTCGAGCCCGGAACCCTGCAGCACCTCCTCGATGATCGCGAGCGGGTCCTCCGAGCGTGGGTTGTCCGAGGTCACGATCGTTAGATCGGATTCCGCAGCAGCGACCTTTCCCATGAACGGTCGCTTCCCCCGGTCTCGGTCGCCTCCCGCCCCGAAGACGACGATGACCCTCCCGTCGCCGAGACCGCGCGCCGCACGCAGCACCGTCTCGAGCGAGTCCGGCGTATGGGCGTAGTCGACGACGACAGCGAATGGCTGCCCCGCGTCCACAATCTCGAAGCGTCCTGGAACACCCGTGACGCGCGCGATGCCCTCGACGATCGCAACCTCATCGAGGTCGAGAAGGAGCCCGGCCGCGACCGCGCCGAGGACGTTCTCGACGTTGAAGATCCCGCGCAGAGACGTCTCGATCGCGAGCCCAGCCGCCCGGAAGCGACTGCCTTGCGCAGTCAGCTCGAGGCCCTCGGGGAACACTTCCGCCCCCGGTTCGAGCCCGAAGGTCACGAGCGGCGCCTTATGCCGATCGGCGAGGTCGTCCGCGAGCCGCCGCCCCCATCCGCCGCCGACATTGACCGCAGCCGGCGGGGGCAGCAGCCCCGTGAAGAGACGCCGCTTTGCGCCGAAATACTCCTCCATCGTGTCGTGGAGGTCGAGGTGATCCTGGCTCAGGTTCGTGAAGACGAGTGCATCGAACCTCACCCGGTCGAGCCGTCTCAGCGCCGCCCCGTGAGACGAGGCCTCGACGGCGGCGCTACGGTCACCGGCGTCCAGCATCTCGCGCAAGAGCCGGTGCAAATCCACCGCTTCCGGGGTCGTGAACGGAGCCGGGCGCCGCTCTCCGCCGACGATCCAGTCGATGGTTCCGACGAGCCCCGGACGCCGACCGGCGGCCTCGAGCATCGAGTGGAGCAGGAACGTCGTCGTCGTCTTGCCGTTCGTTCCGGTCACGCCCACAATCTCGAGCTCCTTCGTCGGCTCGCCGAAGAACGTGTCCGCCGCCACTGCCATCGCCGCACGCGAGTCGGGCACGACAAGCTGTGGGACGTCAACCTCGAGCGCGCGCTCAACGACGAGAGCCGCGGCGCCGCGCTCGATGGCCTCCCCGGCGAGGTCGTGTCCATCCGCGCGCTTCCCGCGAACGCAGAAGAAGAGTGCGCCCTTCGCGACCGTGCGCGTGTCGTATGCGAGGTCGCGAATCGCGACCGGCCGGGCTCCGATCACCTCGCTCGGGGCGAGCGCCCGGATCAGGGCCTCGAGATCCACGATTGGAGGCTAGAGGAACGCTAGGAGGCTCAGTCCGTCGTGCGCGGCGAGTCGGGCGGAACCTCGAGATGCTGCAAGTTGAAGCGGGCGATCTCCTTGAACGCCGGAGCCGCGACCACTCCTCCGTAGATCGAGCCCCTCGGCTCGTCCACCATGACCATGATCACGAGGCGCGGCTTGGTCGCCGGCACGAGGCCCACGAACGACGCGACGTAGCGCGTGTGCGAGTAGCGGCCGCTCGGCTCGATTTTCGGGGACGTTCCGGTCTTGCCGGCGACCGTGTAGCCCGGGATCGCGGCCTCTGTCCCGGTGCCCTCGAGCACAACGCCTCTCAGCATCGAGAGCATCTGTCGCGAAACGGCGCGCGAGACGATCCGTCGGCCTCGCGCAGGCTCGACCGAACGCCCGTCCACCCGCTCCACGAGGTACGGCCTGACAAGAACGCCTCCGTTGGCGATCGCCCCGTACGCCCTGGCCATCTGGATCGGTGTGACCGCGACCCCGAGCCCGATCGGGATGGTGCCAATCGTCGAGCCCGACCACTGGTCGACCGGGAGCGCGAAGCCAGCGGACTCGCCGGGGAAGTCGATCTCGGTTGGCGTTCCGAAGCCGAATCGGTCGACCCAGTTCGCCAGACGTCCCTCACCGAGCTTCCGCGCGATCGTAATCGTCCCGATATTCGAAGAGTCCTCGACGATCCGGCGTACCGTCATGCGTTCTGTCGACCGCGACGCCGCCTCCCGGATCACGCGGTCCGCGACCCGGATCGTCGGTTCGAGGAGGAACGAAGTGCCGGGTGTCACGATGCCCTCTTGGAGGGCTGCGGTGATCGTAACGAGCTTGAACGTCGATCCGGGCTCGTAGGTGTCGGTGACTGCACGGTTCCTCCGGCGGTCGGGGCGCGTCGTCGGGAAGCGGTTCGCGTTGAAGCCAGGGGCGACTGCCATGGCGAGCACGGCTCCCGTATACGGATCCATCACGATCGCAGACGCCGACCGCGCTCCGTAGCTACGGACCGTCTCGCGCAGAACGCCCTCTGCATTGGCCTGGATCTGGTGGTCGAGCGTCAGGCGCACGTTCCGCCCCGGAGTCTCTGGCTTGGTCGAGACGACATCGAGGGCACGCCCGATCGGATCCTTGACGATCGTCTGGCTGCCCGGCTTGCCCCCGAGCACCTTCTCGAGAGAGCGCTCGAGACCTTCGAGTCCCTTGTTGTCGAGACCCGCGTAGCCCAGGATCTGCGACGCCACCGGACCTTGGGGATACGTTCGCAGCTCCTCGGAGTAGAAGCCGAGACCGGCAAAACCAAGCTTCTCGAGCTCCTCCGCGTCGAGCGGGTCGACCTTTCGGGCGACATAGGCAAACCCCCGCGAGCGATCGACGAGCTGCGGATACACCGCCGCCGGGTCGAGATCGAGCGCTTTCGCGGCTGCGAGGGTTAGCTGCTTCGGACGGACAACCTGCCTCGGATTCGCGTACACGGTCGTCGTCTGCCGACCGATCGCAAGCGGCTCCCCGTTGCGGTCGAAGATCGTCCCGCGCGCTGCCGGGACGACGACGGTCTCGCGATGTTGGCGCACGGCCATCGCCGCATACGCGTCTCCGTTCACGACCTGGAGCCAGAACGCGCGCGCAAGCGCGATTCCGAGAAGCACGACGAACGCCATGGCGAGCAGGCCGATGCGGCGATTTGCCGCGGCGCGGGTCACCGCCGGAGACGGACGTAGATCATCGTTTCCGGGTCGGCGGTGACCAGCCCGAGCTCCTGCGTCGCCAGCCGTCCGATGCGCGCGGTCGCCGAGGCGCTCGAGAGCTCTGAGCGAAGACCAGCGACGTCGGCCTTCAGCTGCGAGCGCTCCCGGCCGACCTGGTCGAGCTCGACGTTGAGCCGCAGGACGGCGACGTTGACGGCCACGACCCCAGCGAGCAGCGCGGCGAAGAGGACGATCCAGAGGACGCCGCCTCCGAGGAGCCGGGGCTTCGCCTGCGTCTTCGTGCGCGGACGACCTACGCGAGCGCCCTGTGCGATCGACGACACTAGATCTTGACCGCCGCGCGCAGGCGAGCGGAGGCAGCCCGCGGATTGTCGTCGATCTCTCTCGCCGACGGTCGCACCGGCTTCGGCGTCAGGATCCGGAGCTCAGGCTCGTGCCCGCAGACGCAGATGGGAAGCTCGGGTGGGCACGTGCACCCGCGTGCGAGGTCGCGGAGGAAGTGCTTCGAGATCCGGTCCTCGAGCGAGTGGAAGCTGATGACGGCGAGTCGACCGCCCGGTCGGAGCATCTCGAACGCCGCGGGCAACCCGGCTTCGAGCGAGTCGAGCTCGTGGTTGACCTCGATGCGCAGCGCCTGGAACACGCGCTTCGCGGGGTGACCTTCGCCGAAACGGGCCGGAGCGGGGATCGACGCGCGCACGACGTCGACGAGGTGGCCCGTTCGCTCGATCGGAGCTTCCTGGCGGCGTCGCGCGATTCCCCGCGCGATCTGGCGCGCGTAGCGCTCCTCCCCGTACTGGCGGAAGATCGTCGCGAGCTCCCGCTCGTCCCAGGTCGAGACGATGTCGGCCGCGCTCGGCTCGTCGGAGGGATCCATGCGCATATCGAGCGGGGCGTCCGTCGCGTAGGAAAAGCCGCGCTCGTGCTGGTCGACCTGCATCGAGGAGAGACCCAGATCGAGCAGGACGACATCGGCCTTGACGTCGTTGCCCGCGAGCTGCGATAGGACGACCGCGTAGTCGCCGCGGAGGAACCGCAGCTGCACACCGCGCGTCGAAGCCTTGACCCGGTCGAAATACGGGCGCACGGTCGGATCGCGATCGATCGCAATCAGCTTCCCACGGCCCCCGAGGTCGGCGGCAAGAAGCCGCGAATGGCCGCCGGCGCCGAAGGTCGCGTCGACGATCGTCTCTCCTGGCTGCACGGAGAGGAGCTCGCGCACCTCCTCCGCGAGAACAGGGATGTGATCAGCTGCGTTGGTTCGCAAGACGTTCGGCAACATCGCCCGCACTCCCTTCGATCGCGCTCAGATGGGTTGCCCATTCGGATCTGTCCCAGATCTCGATGTGGTCGTGGACTCCGGCGAGAACGACCTCCTTCTCGACCGACGCATGCGTCGCCAGGTGCAGTGGAACGAGCACTCGACCTTGCTTGTCGAGCTCCGCGACCGTTGCTCCTGCGAAGACGAAGCGCTTCATCTCTCGCGCCTCCCGGTTGAGCGAGTCGAGCTCGGCGATGCGCCCCACGTTCGCGTCCCAGCTCGCCCGCGGGTAGACGTCGATGTTCTTCTCGATTCCTCGTGCCAGCACAACGCCCCCGGCCAACGCGTCGCGGAATCGAGCCGGAAGAGTGAGCCGGCTTTTCTCGTCGACCGTATGCTCGTACTCGCCGTAGAACATGGACTCAAGCGGGATCGTCCTCCCACGAGTCCCCACCTTACTCCACTTTCACCCACCACGCAACCCCTGCGCCCCATCTTCGGAGCTCGCGGGTCCTAACACCGTCCTTACAGTGCCTGGCACTGTTAAGACGCCGAAAGTGTGACGATCGTTCCCCAGGCGCCTCGCTACAAGGGAACCGCCTCGGCGTGAACGCCGGCGCCGGCGAGTGCTCCGGCGCCGCACCGCGCAGCAAAGGCGAGCGCCTCGAGCGTGTCGAGCTCGGCGGCCAGCGCGAAGGCGAGACCCGCGCCGAAGCAATCGCCCGCACCGTACGAATCGACTGGCGTCGGAGGAAGCGGCGCCGCCGTGAACGGACCACCCGGCTGCGCCCAGCCGCCCAGCGCGCCCGAAGTCGTCACGACGAGCTTCGGTGCGGGATCGAGGTCGCCCGGCTGGTAGCGCTCGGCCTCGTCCTTGGCACTTCCGACGAGTGCGTCGAGCTCCACCGCCCCACGACGCAACGTCGCCAGCTCGCGGGCGGTTGCGACGAGCACCCGGCCGCGGCGGGCGGTGTGCAGCGCATCGGCGTCGCCGGCGCAGAAGTACACAGCGTCGCACCGCCCGAGCTCGTGCCATGGGAGAGAATCGTCGTGACCGCGCGGGCCCACCTTCGGGCCGATTGTCGTGATCGTCCGCTCTCCGGTCTCATCGAGATACGTGAACCCCTTTCTCTGCGGTGTCTCGACGAACGACGCATGAACCTCGATCCCGCGGCCCTCGAGCTCGATCTTCGCGTCGCGCCCGAGGTCGTCCGCCCCGAGCGCCGTGAAGAAATGCACCGAGTCAGCGAGCTGCCCGAGCTGAACGGCCGCTACAGCTCCGCCGCCGCCCGCCTCGGCCCAGGACACCTCGGCGGAGACGATCTCTCCCGGGCGCGGCACCTGCTCGACCGGAACGAACTCCATCCACTCGACATGTCCCACTACGGCGGCTCTCACACCCGCCATGCTCACAGATGCGCGCGCTGCGGCGTTAGAGGACGATGATGGCAAGCGTGGCGATTCCACCTTTCGAGCTCTTCTACGAGCAGCATCGGTCCGAGGTGCTTCGGCTACTCCGCCGCAGACTCGGGGCAATGCAGGCGGAAGACGCGTTCCAGGAGACCTTCCTACGCGCGCTGCAGGCGTACCGGCGACTCGACCACGGTGAGCACCTCCGCGCCTGGGTTCTGACCATCGCCAAGAACGTCGCGGTGGACACATTGCGACGGGGGCGCCCCGGGAGCGAGCTCGCCGAGACCGGCGCCGCCGACAGCCGACCCCCCTACGAGGAGCTCGCGCCGTTGACCGACGGGCTTCCTCCGAAAGAGCGTGCCGCAGTCGTGCTCCGCTACGGGTACGACCTTCCCTACGACCAGATCGCAG
>JBBDMN010000227.1:0-2581 GCA_040878305.1 Gaiellaceae bacterium | reverse complement strand
CGCTCGTAGTCAGCGCGGCCCATGAACCCTTCGAGGGGCGAGAGCGCACCGGATGCGAGCATGCCGAGGTCCGAGAGCTCACGCGAGGTCAGCGGCACACTCTCCAAAGCCGCGAGGTCGTCCGGCCGATCGCCCGTTCGGTCGACGAGAGAGCCGCCATGCGGGGCGATGAGCCGCTCGGTCGCAGCGACGGTCACGCGCGCACCTCGGCCGGCACGAACCCCAGCTCCTCGAGCTTGGAGATCACGAATGCGGCCGACTCCTGAGGCTCGATCCCTTCGGTGTCGACGACGATCTCAGGGGACGACGGCGCCTCATACGGATCGTCGACACCCGTGAAGCCCTTGATCTCGCCTGCGAACGCCTTGGCGTAGAGCCCGTTCACGTCGCGGCGGGCGCACTCCTCAACGGAGGTCTTGACGTGAATCTCAACAAACGGTCCGTGCTCCTCGACGAGCGCTCGGGCATTGCTCCGCGCCTGCTCGTAAGGGGAGATGGCCGCGACGATGGCCGCGCCGCCGTGGCGGGTGATGCGGGAGGCGACCCAACCGAGACGCTCGACGTGGGCATCACGGTCCTCCTTCGAGAACCCGAGGCCCTTCGAAAGATGCGTGCGAACCGTGTCGCCGTCCAGGTACTCGACGACGAGGCCGCGACGATCCAGCTCCGGACCGACGTGGTGTGCGATCGTCGTCTTCCCCGAGCCCGAGAGCCCCGTGAACCAGAGGGTGAAGCCTCCGCCTCGATCGGTCTCCGACTCCGGATGCTCGTGCGCGTAGATGTGCTGACTCATGCCGTCCTCTCGAGTGTCGTGGCTTCGTGGATACCGCATTCCAGCTTGTCCGAGCCCGCCCAGCGCCCGGCCCGCTCTTCCTCGTCAGGGCTCGTCGGGCGCGTGCAGGGAATGCAGCCGATCGAACGGTACCCAGCTTCGTGGAGCGGGTTGAAGGGAATCTCGTTGACCTCGATGTACGACCACACGCGCTGCTCGTCCCAGTCGGCGAGCGGGTGGATCTTGAAGACCTGGTAGCGCTCCGACCACTGCACCTTCGGCGTATCGGCGCGGCTCGGCGACTGGTCGCGCCGGATCCCCGAGATCCAGGCGTCGTACGGCGCGAGCGCATTCACGAGCGGCTCGACCTTGCGGATGTGGCAGCAGCGGTCGGGGTCGCGCTCCCACAGGTTCGCGCCCTCGGCACGATGCTGCTCGGCGATCGTCGGGATCTCAGGCTGGATCAGCTTGAGCGCGTAGCGGTCGACAAGACGATCGCGCGTCTCGTAGGACTCGCGGAAGAAGAGGTGCGTGTCGAGCTCAACCGTGTCCATGCGCAGCCCGAGGTCGGCGACCATGTGCACGAGCGCCGACGACTGCTTCTGCCACGAGCACGTGAGGCAGAGGCGAGGCCAGAAGAACCGGTGCGCCCACGAGACGACCTCCTCGGCCGTCATGGCCTCGAAGTCGAGGTCAGGAAGCCGCGGCGGGCTCGATGCTCTGACGGCCAAGCAAAACCTCCTTCAAGGTGTCGGCACGGAGCCCGAGCCTGAGGGTCTCGAGCGGGATGACCTCGTCGGGCGGGATGTTTCCGAGGTTGACCTCAGGGCCGAAATGCTTCACGAACCACGCCTGCGAGTCCTTCGTCGGGGTCTCCCAGATCAGGTCGTGGAAGCTCAACGAGTGCTCGATCTCGTCGATGAGGCCCGTCCGCAGCTCCCCGGTGGGGCGGTAGATCCCGGCGGTGCCGCCCTCGCGGCCCTCCGCGATCACCTTCCAGGCGCCGGCGTCGAGCTCTTCGCGCATCCACTGCACCCACAGATACGGGGCGATGTTGACCTCGGCGTCCTTCGAGCCGACCTCGGAGAGGACGACGAAGTCGTCGGCGAACTCGGCGATGAGCTCGAGCTTCCGCTCGCGCGGGATGTCGAGCGTGCCGTCGGAGATCTCGACGTGCGAGAAGCGGTAGTGCTCGAGCCACCGCTTGAAGTCGTCGATCTTGTCCTGGCCGTACACGGCCTCGAAGAGCGTCCCCCCGCAGACGACCGGAGTCGAGAAGGAGCGGTAGAGCGCGATCTTCTTCTCGAGGTTGTTCGTGACGTAGCTCGTGCCCCAGCCGAGCTTGACGATGTCCACGTACTCGCCCGCGGTGTCGAAGAGACCCTCGATCTCGCGCAGGTTCAGGCCCTTGTCGATGACGTGCGTGAGGCCGCGCTCGCGGGGCTTTCCCTCCCGGGTCGGAATGTCGAGGAACGAGTGGCCGTCAAAGGCGTGCATAGATGTCCTCCAGCTTCTTGCGAGCGCGCTCCTGCACGTCGCGGTAGAGCGAGCCCCCGTGAGCATCGATGCCCACGGTGAGCGGACCGAAGTCCTTCACGCGGAACTTCCACAGGCACTCGGGCATGAGCTCCTCCCAAGCGACCTCCTCGATCTCCTCGATTTGGGTCGTCTCGAGCGCCGCCGCGCCGCCGACGATGGCGAAGTAGACCATCCCTAGACGCCTCATCGGCTCGATCGCCTCGTCCGGGAAACCACCCTTTCCGCAGATCGCGCGGACGCCGTACTGCGAGCCGAGCGGCTCGGTGAAGC
>JBBDMN010000226.1:0-2594 GCA_040878305.1 Gaiellaceae bacterium | reverse complement strand
GCGCGGAAGGCGACTGCCCAGGTGCTCGATTGGCCTGCCGGGAGATGGCTCGTCGGTCTCGCGGGACTGATCCTGGTCGGCGTGGGCGTCTTCAACGCCTATCGCGCGTTCACGCAGAAGTTCGAGGAGAAATGGAAGACCGGCGAGATGAGCCGCTTCGAGCATGAATGGGGACCGCGCATTAGCTCGCTCGGGTTGCTCGCACGATTCGTCGTCTTCTCGCTGATCGGCGTTTTCTTCGTGAAGGCCGCTTACCAGTACGACCCCAAGGAGGCGATCGGGCTCGACGGGGCGCTCCGCACGATCATCCAGGCGAGCTACGGGCCGGTGCTGCTCGGCATCGTCGCAGCCGGGCTGCTCTGCTACGCGCTCTTCTGCTTCTTCGAAGCGCGCTACCGCAGGGTCTGACGCATGCGCGGCGTCCTCTTCGTCAACCCCAACTCGGGCAAGGACGAGCCGACACTCGACGAGCTGACGTCGGCCGCGGGTGTGCTCGACGTCGCTGTCCACGTGTTTGAGGAGAAGGACGATCTCAGTGAGCTGGCACGAAACGCGGATGCCGAGGTGCTCGGTATGGCCGGCGGCGACGGTTCGCTCGCCGCGGTCGCGCAGGCGGCGATCGAGCGTGACCTGCCCTTCGTCTGCATCCCCTGGGGCACGCGCAACCACTTCGCGAGGGACGTCGGCCTCGACGGAGACAACCCGCTGCAGGCGCTCGTGGCATTCCGCGACGGCGTCGAGCGGCACGTCGACGTGGGCTGGGTCGGCGAGCAGGTGTTCCTCAACAACGTCTCGCTGGGCAACTATGCGCGCCTCGTCCACCGACGCGAGCGGCGACGACAGCGGCGCGAGACATTTGCTCGGCTGCGCGCCCTCGCCATCTCGCTGCGCGACCGTCGCCGGACGGAGCCATTCGTCATCGACGGGCAGCCGGTGCGGGCGACTGTCGTGCTCGTGGCGAACAACGAGTACAAGCTTGATCTCTTCTCGATAGGAGAGCGGCAGCGCTTGGACGAGGGCACGCTTGCGATCTACGCGGCGAACGGTCTGCGCCGCCTGCGCTGGACGGAGCGCAAGACTCTGCATCTGCGCATCGAGACGCGGCACCGCTCGGCGCGCGCCGCCATCGACGGCGAGCCGGCGCAACTCGAGTCGCCGCTCGAGCTACGGGTCGACCCTGGCGCGTTGCGGCTGCTGGTGCCCCGCGAAGGGCAGGACCCAGAGGCCGCAGCTTCGCGCTAGATGCACGCCTCGGGCGTGTAGTCCTGGTGTCCACGGTCAGCGTGGCAGCGCTGCGCCCACTGCGCCGCGGTGAGCGTGTACCCGTCGCCGTCGGGCGCGAAGTCGAACGTCCAGCGCTCGGCGCGGACCGAGTCGTCGAGGAGTCCGTCGAGTGTGATTACCACCGTCTCGGGGCCGGTGCCCTCAGCGGAAGCCAGACCTTCGATGCTGGTGCGTACAGCGGTCCGCTCGTCGAGGCGCATGAACTCGGCCGCCGCCATCGCCGCCGATCCCTCCCACGGCTCCTCGACGGAGCGCTGGTGCTCGGCGAAGTCGTCCACCGCAACGACGCCGTCCGGTCCGGGGTCAGGCGGTCCCGCCCAGGTGTGCTCGGTGTCCCCGCTGCAGCCGGCCAGAGCGACGACGGAGGCGAGGGAGGCGGCGTACGCAACGAGACGCACGCCGCCTTTGTACCTGCAGGTTGTTAAGCGAAGGCCCCGATCTGCTCCGTGTAGAACGCCATCTGGCTCTGGAGGCGCTCGTTCATGTCTGCGCCCACGACTCCGATTCGCTCGACACAGAGATCTGCGCGAATGATGAACTGGGTGAACTCCTCGCTCACGCGCAACGCTGCCAGCTTCTCCGCCTCGCCGCGTAGCAGGATGAACCCGCTCAGGTCGCCGCCGTGTGGCTCGAGGAAGACGGGCTCGAAGTTTTCGATCTCACCCTCTTCCTGCAGCCGCGCGTACCAGCCGAGGGTCTCGTTGAAGAGCTCGATCGCCTGGCTCTCGCGACCGCGCACGGGATTTCCAAAGCCTACGAACAGCCCTGAATCGGCCATTCTCAACCTCCTTCGTCGGAAGCCTCGGAGCATGCCACTCTCGAGCGCTCGACGCCAGCGGCCAATGATGGGAACGTCTGTTCGTCTCGGTACAATGGCCAGCCCATGGCACCAGCTGACGAGCTCGTCGTCCACGGCGGGCGCGAGCACAACCTGAAGAACGTCACGGTTCGCATCCCGCGGAACGCGCTCGTGTGCGTCACGGGGCTGTCGGGATCGGGAAAGTCGTCACTCGCGTTCGACACGATCTACGCCGAGGGTCAGCGCCGCTACGTCGAGTCGCTCTCCGCGTACGCGCGCCAGTTCCTGCAGATGATGGAGAAGCCGGACGTCGATTCGATCGACGGGCTCTCGCCCGCGATCTCGATCGACCAGAAGACGACCTCACGCAACCCGCGCTCGACGGTCGGCACGGTGACAGAGATCTACGACTACCTGCGCCTCCTCTACGCACGCATCGGGCGCCCGCATTGCCCCATCTGCGGGCGACCGATCGCCGGGCAGTCGCTCGACCAGATCGTCGAGCAGGTGC
>JBBDMN010000225.1:0-2596 GCA_040878305.1 Gaiellaceae bacterium | reverse complement strand
TGGCGCCGAACCCGAGCCGGAGGTCGAGGGATACGTGCGGGTGCCGTGGTCTGCGGCCGACCGCTGGCTCGAGGAGGACGACGAGATCATCGTCCACCCGCACGATCCCTACCACCGGATCGAGGTGTTGCGGAGCTCTCGCAGCGTGCGCATTCGTGTCAACGGCGAACCCGTCGCGGAGAGCACGACACCGAGAATTCTGTTCGAGACGGGGTTGCCTCCGCGCTACTACCTTTCGCACGAGGACGTCCACATGGAGGCACTCGAGCCCATCGCGCTCGGTACGGGCTGCGCGTACAAGGGCTGGGCAACGTACTGGAACGTGCGAACGGCAGCCGGTCTCGTTCCCGCCGCGGCCTGGAGCTATCCGGAGCCGCTCCGCGAAGGAGAGCTGGTCGGCAATCTCGTCAGCTTCTTCCAGGAGCGGCCCGAGATCGAGCTCGAGGTCGACGGCGTCGCCGTGGAGTCTGCGCCGACTCCCTGGTCAGGCGCCGCCTGGATCGAGCACGCTCCGGTTACGCCGGTTGCACCTTCCTGAAGGCTTCGATCGCGCGTTCGAGGTGCTCCTGCTCGAGCGCAGCGGACATCTGCACCCGGATTCGAGCCGTCCCTTCTGGGACGACGGGGTAGCCGAACCCGGTCACGAACACGCCTTCGTCGAGCAGGCGCTGGGAGAGCGCGATCGCCTCGGCGGTCTCTCCAACGATGATCGGGATGATCGCCGCCTCGCCCTCGAGCGGGTTGTAACCCGCTTCGACGAGCATCTCGCGGAACGCGCGTGAGCTCTCCCGCAGGCGCGCGAGGAGCTCCGGCTGCTCCAGCATGAGCTCGACCGACCGCAGCGCGCTACAGGCGACGGTGGGCGGGAGCGCATTTGAGAAGAGCTGCGGCCGCGAGCGCTGCTGCAGGAGGTCACAGACTTCCGCCGACGAGGCGACGTAGCCGCCCGCCGCCCCGCCGAGCGCTTTCCCAAGCGTCCCGGTGATCACATCGATCTCGCCCAGGAGCCCGAAGTGCTCGACCGTTCCGCGGCCCGTCTCTCCGAGCACTCCGACGCCGTGCGAGTCGTCGAGAATCACGACCGCGTCGTGCTCGCGCGCCAGCTCGACGATCTCGGGGAGCTTCGCGAGGTCGCCCTCCATCGAGAAGACGCCGTCCGTGAGGATGAGCTTGCGCGCTTCGCGTGGGGCTTGCGCCAGGGCGTCGCGGAGCGCTGTCATGTCCGAGTGCGGGTAGATGACCTTCGAAGCCGGTCGGGAGAGCCGCACGGCGTCGATGATGCTCGCGTGGTTGAGCTCGTCGGTGAAGATCACCGTCGTCTTGTCCGTGAGCGTGGGGACGACGGCCTCGTTCGCGTTCCAGCAGGAGACGTAGGTGAGCGCGGCCTCGGTTCCCGAGAGATCGGCGAGCGCGCTCTCGAGCGCGTGGTGCGGCTCGAAGGTCCCGCAGATGAAGCGGACAGAGGCCGTCCCTGCTCCGTAGCGCTCGAGCCCCTCGATGCCCGCGCGCACGACCTCGGGATGCGCCGCGAGCCCGAGGTAGTTGTTGGAGGAGAGGACGATCACCTCGCCGCGCCCGGCCATCTCGACCACCGGCCCCTGCGGCGACTGGAGCGTAAGGAAGCTCTTGTAGGTGCGCGCCTCGCGCAGCCCGTCGAGCTCGGCGCCTACGGCGTTGACGAGCGTCGTGTTCATCGCGCAGCTCCATTCGGCTCGAGGACGATCTTGCAAGCCTCCCCCGACTCGAGGAGGGCGAACGCCTCTTCGTAGCGCTCGAGGGGCACCCGCGCGGTGATCAGCGGCGCGAGATCCACTACTCCGTGCTCGAGGAGCCAGCGAGTCGTGTACCACGTCTCCCAGATCGCGCGGCCGTTGACTGCGGAGACGGTCAGGTTCTTGAAGATGAGCGACTCGGCAATGTCGATCGTCGCGGGTCGCGACGGGATTCCGAACAGGACGACGTTGCCACCGTGCCGGACGATGCCGAACGCGTCCTCGATCGCTCGAAGCGCTCCCGACATCTCGAACACGACCCCCATCCCGACGCCCTCGTTATGCTCGGCGAACCAGGCGGGTACATCGTCGACCTCGTTTACGTTGACGACGTCGTCCGCGCCCAGCTTCCGCGCGAGATCGAGTCGATAGGGAACGTGGTCGGAGGCGAGTAGGCGCCCGGCGCCGAAGGCTCGCGCGATCGCGATCGTGAAAAGCCCGACGGGCCCGCACCCGAGCACCGCGATCGCGCGTCCGGCGAGATCCTGCGTCGACGTGGCGAAGACCGCGTTGCCGAACGGCTCCTGGAGACATGCGATCTCGGGCGGGAGCTTCGCGCGGTCGTTCCGCCAGACGACCGAAGCCGGGATCGAGGCGTAGTCGGCGAATCCTCCGTCGCGGTCGACGCCGAGGATCTCCGTCCGCTCGCACATGTGCGCCCGCCCGGTGCGGCAGTGGAAGCACGTCCCGCAGGTGACGTGGCTCTCGGCCGAGACGTAGTCGCCCTCGGCGACGTCGCGGACGCTCTTGCCGATCGCGACGACCGTCCCGCAGAGCTCGTGACCCAGCGTGAGCGGCGGCTTGACGCGCTCGGACGACCACTG
>JBBDMN010000224.1:0-2605 GCA_040878305.1 Gaiellaceae bacterium | reverse complement strand
TGGCGCTCGTTCCCGAGACGGTTTCCAAGCTCCGCGATGCCGGCTTCGAGATCCGCGTCGAGCGGGGCGCCGGGGCCGCCGCCGGCTTCTCCAACCAACGGTACGCCGAGGCGGGCGCCGAGCTCGTCGACGCGGCATCGTTGTACGCAGAAGCGGACGGCGTCGTCCGGGTCGCCAAGCCGAGCGCGGACGACACGGCCGCGATGGCGTCGGGCACGGTGCTCATCGGCTTCCTCGAGCCACTCACCGACGTCGAGGGAATAGCTCGGCTCCGCGAACGCGGCGTGGTCGCGTTCGCGATGGAGTCGATCCCGCGGATCACGCGCGCGCAATCGATGGACGCGCTCTCCTCCCAGGCGACCGTTGCGGGGTACAAGGCGGTTCTTCTCGCCGCAGACCGCGTCCAGAAGCTGTTTCCGATGCTGATGACCGCAGCCGGAACAATCGCTCCGGTACGGGCGCTCGTCATCGGCGCGGGGGTCGCCGGCCTCCAGGCGATTGCCACCGCACGAAGGCTCGGAGCGGTGGTCTCTGCCTTCGACGTGCGGCCTGCTGTGAAAGAGCAGGTCGAGAGCCTGGGCGCCTCCTTTCTCGACCTCGGCGTTCGGGCGGAGGAGACGGAAGGCGGCTACGCGAGCGAGCTGACTCCCGAGCAGCAGGCGGAGCAGCAGTCGGCTCTCGAAGAGCGGATCCCCGAGTTCGACGTCGTGATCACGACCGCGGCGGTCCCGGGTCGCCCCGCCCCGAAGCTGATCCCGACCTCCGCGGTGGAGCGAATGCAGCCAGGCTCGGTGATCGTCGATCTGGCCGCGGAGACAGGCGGGAACTGCGAGCTGACGACTCCCGGCGAGGTCGTCGACCACGGCGGCGTCGCAATCGTCGGCACGACGAATCTCCCCTCGCTCATGGCGTACCACGCGAGTCAGCTCTACTCGCGAAACGTCGCCGCTCTCCTCCAGCACCTCGCGCCGAGCGGGCAGCTCGCCCTCGACTGGGAAGACGAGATCACCGCGGGTGCATGCGTGACAAGGCCGGAAGAGGCACGGGCATGACCGCTCACGTTTCTGGGGCGTCGCTCGCGGTGCGGGGCCGTAGGGCACAGTACGACTGGTACGGGCCCGGAGAGCACTGCGCTGCTCACAACTGCGCGGAGGCTCGGCCTGCCGCGAGCGGCGTCAGCCTCCGGCGGAGCCGGGCTCTGCCCGGCGGGAGCAGGAGGCGTCCAGGGACGTGAGCGATCTGCCGCTCGTTATCGAGCTGACTATCCTCGTCCTCGCGGCCTTCGTCGGGTTCGAGGTGATCGCGAAGGTGCCGACGATGCTGCACACCCCGCTCATGTCGGGGGCGAACTTCATCCACGGAATCGTGATCGTCGGCGCGATCCTCATCCTCGGAACCGCGGACGACACCTTCACGAAAGTCGTCGGGTTCGCGGCGCTGGTGCTCGCCACCGCGAACGTCGTCGGCGGTTGGTTCGTCACCGACCGAATGCTCGGGATGTTCAAGCGCCGACCGGAGCCGAAGCGCGACTCCAAGGAGCCGAGCGAGTGATCTCCGACCCCGACGTCGTCGGCCTCCTCTATCTCGTCACCATCGCCTGCTTCGTAGTCTCGCTGAAGTTCCTCGCGTCGCCGCGTCACGCGCGCAAAGGCAACTGGGTCGGCGGCGTCGGAATGCTTGTCGCCATCGCGACGACGCTGCTCCTCGAGGGCATCGAGAACTGGGTGCTGATCGTGATCGGCCTCGTCGTCGGAACCGTCGTCGGCGTCGTCGGCGCGAGAAACGTGCGGATGACCGCGATGCCGCAGATGGTCGCGATCTTCAACGGTGTCGGAGGCGGCGCGGCGGCGCTGGTTGCGCTCTCTGAGTGGCACAACGCCACGGGACCTGTCTGGGACGAGACGATCTCGATCGTTCTCTCCGCGCTCATCGGCTCGATCTCCTTCGCCGGATCGATCGTCGCGTTCGCGAAGCTGCAGGAGCTCCTCAGCGGGCGACCGATCGTCTTCCCGGCGCAGAACATCGTGAACATCGTCGTCCTGGTCGGTGCCGCCGGGCTCGGCGTCGCCGCAGTAGCCGGGGTCGAGGAGCAGTGGGTGCTGTACACACTGATCGGGCTCGCGCTCCTCTTCGGCGTGATGTTCGTCCTCCCGATCGGCGGCGCGGACATGCCGGTCGTGATCTCGCTCCTCAATGCCTTCACCGGGCTCGCGGCCTCCGCGACGGGCTTCGTGCTGGACTCGACTGTGCTGATCGTCTCCGGGATGCTCGTCGGCGCCGCGGGGACGCTCCTGACACTCTTGATGGCCAAGGCGATGAACCGTTCCGTCGCCAACGTCATCTTCGGAGCCTTCGGGCAGGTGCAGACCGGTACGGGCACCGTTCGCGCGGACGACGGGCGCACGGTGCGCGCGACGACCGCCGAGGACGTCGCCGTGCAGCTCTCCTTCGCGCGCAAGGTGATCGTCGTGCCGGGTTACGGGATGGCGGTCGCGCAGGCGCAGCACGACGTCCGTCAGCTCGCCGACGTCCTCGAGGAACGCGGCATCGAGGTGAAGTACGCGATCCATCCGGTGGCGGGACGCATGCCCGGTCACATGAACGT
>JBBDMN010000223.1:0-14524 GCA_040878305.1 Gaiellaceae bacterium | reverse complement strand
CGCGACTCCGGCTTGATGTCCCCGAGCAGCGCCTCGAGCTCCGCGCGGTCGAGCGTCTCTTTCTCGAGCAGCGAGTCGGCTACTCGGTCGAGGGCGCCACGATGCTTGAGGAGAAGTCGCTGCGCCTCGTCGTACGCGTAGTCGGTGAGACGAGCCTGCTCCGAGTCACGGAGTCGCTTCGTCTCCTCCGAGAGCGCGTAGTTGTCCGCGCGCATCGTCCGCGAGGGAGCGACTTCGGACATGCCGTACTCGAACACCATCGAGCGGGCGATCTGCGTAACGCGCTCGAGGTCGTTGGCCGCTCCGTTCGTGATCCTCCCGAAGACGATCTGCTCGGCGGCGCGGCCCGCGAGGAACACCATCATCAGGTCGACGAACTCCTCTCGCGTGTGCAGGTACCGGTCTTCGGCGGGCATGTTCAGCGTGTATCCGAGCGCCTCGCCCCGCGAGACGATCGTCGCCTTCTGAGCCGGGAACAGCTCGCCGACGAGATGGGACATGACCGCATGGCCTCCCTCGTGATAGGCGAGGATCCGCTTCTCCTTCTCGGAGACGACCCGTCGCTGCTGGAGCCCGGCCACGATCCGCTCCATCGCCGCGTCGAAATCGGCGTGCCGGATGTACTGAGCTCCCATGCGTCCGGCGAGGATCGCGGCCTCGTTGCAGAGGTTCGCGAGATCGGCACCCGTCAGGCCTGCGGTCTGCTTTGCGATCTGGCCGAGGTCGACGTCCGCCGCCAGGGGCTTGTCTCGGGTATGCACGCTCAGGATCGCCTCGCGGCCCAAGACGTCCGGCGGGGAGACGTGTACCTGCCGGTCGAAGCGGCCCGGGCGCAAGAGGGCGGCGTCGAGGTCCTGCAACCGGTTCGACGCGGCCATGACGACGACCTCGTCGCGGGCGTTGAAGCCGTCGAGCTCGACGAGAAGCTGGTTGAGCGTCTGGTCGTGCTCGCGATGGATTCCGCCACCCGAGCGCGCCGTGCCGACGGCGTCCAGCTCGTCGATGAAGACGATGGCCGGAGCGTTCTTGCGTGCCTCCTCGAACAGCTTCCGGATCCGCGCCGCGCCCAGCCCGGCGAACATCTCGACGAACGACGATGCGCTCTGAGAGTAGAAGTTCGCGCCAGAGGCACTCGCCACGGCCTTGGCGAGCAGCGTCTTTCCCGTCCCGGGCGGGCCGTGCAGCAGGATCCCGCGCGGGACCCGCGCGCCGAGCCGCTCGAAGCGCCCGCGGTCACGGAGGAACTCGACGACCTCGTGCAGCTCCTCCTTCGCCTCGTCGAGACCGGCCACGTCGGTCCAGGACACCTGCACCTGCGAGCCCTTGACCACGGGAGCCGGCTTCGCGCGCGGCATGAACCGGATCGTCCAGAGGAGAAGCGCGATGACGACCCCGAAGAAGATGATCGGAAGCCACGTGAGCAGCGTGTTCTCGAGGTCGACCACCTCACCCCGTATCGGCACCCCTGGACGCGATCTCAAGTGATTAGCCTTGTCGCATGTCAGGTGAGCTTCCACTCCCGCCCCACTTCGATCCGGAACGTGTGGGAGACGTTTGGCGCGTCGACTACGAGACCCGCTTTGCGAGTGCGCTGTCGTGGGCTCAGGAGCACGACCTGGAGCCCGTCGCGACCGACCGAGCTCGGGTCTGTCTCCTGCTCGTCGACGCGCAGAACACTTTCTGCACCCCCGGCTTCGAGCTTTTCGTCGCGGGTCGCTCGGGAACGGGCGCCCTCGACGACAACCGGCGACTCTGCGCCTTCGTCTACCGGAACCTGGACGCGATCACCCAGACGATCGTCACGCTCGATACCCACCAGGCGTTTCAGATCTTCCATGCGCCGTTCCTTGTCGACGCCGACGGCCGCCACGCCAGTCCGTACACGCTCGTGACACCCGAGGACGTCGCGTCGAACCGGTGGCGCGTCGATCCGGAGGCAGCTGAGATCGCCGGGCTCGCGCAACCCGAGGCGCACCTGGCGGCCTACGTGGACGCGCTGGCCGCGGGCGGGAAGTACGACCTCACGATCTGGCCGTTCCATGCGATGCTCGGCGGTATCGGCCATGCCCTCGTGAGCGCAGTCGAGGAAGCCCTGTTCTTCCACGCGATCGCCCGCCGGTCGCAGACGCAGTTCGAGATCAAGGGTCGGAACCCGCTGACCGAGCACTACTCAGTGCTTGGGCCGGAGGTGCTTCGCGGCAGTGGCGGCGAGCCGCTCGGCGCGAGAAACACCGCTCTGATCGAGTACCTGCTCGACTTCGATGCGGTGATCGTGGCCGGACAGGCGAAGAGTCATTGCGTCGCGTGGACGGTCGAGGATCTCCTGAACGACGCGCCGGAGGTCGCCCCGAGGCTGTACCTCCTCGAGGACTGCTCGTCGCCGGTCGTCGTTCGCGGCGCGGTCGACTATACGGCGGATGCTGACGCAGCCTTCGCCCGCTTTGCCGAGGCAGGCGCCCACGTCGTTCGCTCGACGGAGCCGATGCCCTCCTGGCCCAGTATGGGAGCCGCCCTCACGCGCGATGGAGTGCGATCGTGAAGTGGGAGGAATTCTAAAGCCAAGCGCCTGATTTGGCTGCAGTCGCGCGAAGCGAGTTCGACCGGTACCGGATGGTTTTGGTCGGAACCATCCGCCGGGATGGATCGCCTCGCATCAGCTGCGTCGTTCCCTACGTTCTCGACGGAGAGCTGTACCTGGGGATGATGTGGCAATCGAGGAAAGCGATCGATCTCCTTCGTGACCCTCGCCTCGTGCTGCACAACGCGATCAGCACGAACCGCGGCGACGAGGTCGAGATCAGCCTCCGTGGACACACCATCGAGATCCGAGACGAGGAGGTGCGGCGCCGGTACGTGGAGAGCCTCTCCGAGTGGCGTGGACGTGACTTCCATCTCTTCGCCGTCGACATCGAGCGGGCGGGATTGATTCGCTACGAGCGCGGCGAACAGCACGTCAAGGTGTGGCCGCGCGGTGCACAGTTCACGCGGGTGTACTAATCAGGTGACCTTCTCGAGGCGCAGGTTCGGACGGAAACGGCGGCCGACCTTCGCCGACGGCTCGCCGTCCGTCGTCACGACGTCGGCCGTGAAGTCGTTCTCGCCGCGGATCAGCGACGAGCCGACGCCGTAGGCGTCCACCGGCACTCTGCGCTCTTCGAAGTCGCGGATCTTCTCCGAAGTGAACCCGCCCGACACGACGATCTTGACGTCGCCGAAGCCGTCCGCGTCGAGCGCCTCGCGCACCTTGTGGACGAGACGTTCGTTCACACCACCTAGCGATTCGTCTCCGAGCGAGCGGTCGACGAGGTCACCGGAGGTGTCGAGCCGCACACCCCAGAGTCTCGGTCCCAGTGCGCGGGCGACCTCGAGCGTCGTCCGCACCGAGTCGTTCTCGAAGTCGGCGAGGACGACGACGTTCATGTCGGCCGGCGCCCACTCGGCGAACTTCGTTGCAGCGAGAACCGTGTCGCCCCCGTAGGCGGCGATCAGCGCGTGGGGCACCGTTCCGATGCCGCGGCCGCCCCACCAAGATGCCTGGGCGTCGGTGGAGACTCCCGTCGCGCCGGCGAGGTGCGCCGCGTAACCATCACCCGTCTGGACGCTGAAGTGGTCATGTCGTGCCGGGAAGTAAAGGATCTCCTTCCCGTTCGCCGCCTCGACAGCTCGCTGAACATTCGTAGCGACGAGCGTCCGTCGAGCAAAGATGCCGAGATAGACGGTCTCGAGGTGTGCAAAGAGCGTGTAGTCGCCTTCGATCGTCAGCACCGTCTCCGCGGGCTCGATCGGGTCGCCGTCGTAGAGCGCGTGCACGTCGAGCTCGTCCCAGTCGTGCGAGCAGAGCCTGAGGACGGCGAGCGCCTCGTCCATCCCGCCCAGTACCGCCTCCTTGCGCTGAAAGATCTGCATGAGGACCATTGGATGGCGGCCGTCTGCCAGGAGCGCCGAGCGCGCGTGGTTGAAGTAGGCGTCGGTGTAGAACCCGCCGCGGATCCTCTCGACCGGGAGCTCGAAAGCCTCCGGCGCGACCCGTTGCCGGGCCTGCCCTTCTCTCACTGCTCGAGCGCGAGGCAGGCGTCGCGGGCCGCGTCTGCGACCTCGACCTGGGCGTCCGAGGGCTCGGCAGTCGAGAAGCGCCGCTGCAGCTCGAAACCGGGCCGCGCGAGCGCGCGTGCCATCGGATGCTTCGGATTCCGCGCCATCCAGGCGAAGACCTCGACCGAGGCTCCGATGGCCGCGGTCGTCCCGAACAACCGGGCAACGCCGCGTGCGGCCGCAGGAGCCTTCGCCGCAACGACGTTTGCAGCCAGAGACGTCACGAGCATCGGCGCGAGCAGCTGCGATCCGCACCGCGGGTGCTCCTTCGGCGCGCGGACGCCGTCTGCCTCGTAGGTGCCGATCGAGACGTGCTCGGCACCGTGGTAGGCGGCCAAGCCGGGGCCACGTAGAGCGAGCGCGGCAGGAAGCATCGTCACAGCGCCGGCGACGAGCTCTCTGCCGCCGGAGGCGAATCCCGAACGGCGGAGGGTTCGAGCAACGGCCGAGGATGCGACGATCGAGCCAAGGACGGCGGGACGCTCGAACGGGAAGCGCGCCTGCGGAAGGGCCCGCCGGACGATCGGGAGGAGCGCGAATGCTTCCGCGAGGCGAAGCGGTCCGCGAAGAACTGGAGTCATCACCGAGTCCGCGAAGCGGGGCTTGCGGCCGGAGGCGACGCGCAGCTGGCCGTCGGAGTCACGCACGGCCGCACCCCACGAGGTTGGGCCGTGAACGAGAACGCCGTTCTGCAACGCCATTCCGCCGAGCCGGATCTTCTCTTTCTTCACCGTTAGAGCGTAGCGGGGCGCTCGGCGGCGGCTGCCGAGCGGCCGGCTCGCCGTCGCCTAGAATCGAGATGTGGCAGTCGACTGGGATTGGACGCGGGTCGTCTTCGACCACGTCGAGCTCACCGTGCGAGACACACAGGCGGGCGTGAACTTCTACAGGACCGTTCTCGAGCCGCTCGGGATTCCGCCGATCTGGGAGAGCGAGCGGGGAGCACAGTTCGCCAACCTCGTCGTGTCGGGTGGCGACGAGCCGAGCGGCCCCGTCCATGCCGCCTTCGTCGCCGACTCGCGTGAGCAAGTTGATGCGTTCCACCGTGCCGGCCTCGACGCCGGGTACCGGGACAACGGAGCTCCGGGTGTCCGCGAGCAGTACAGCTCGGAGGCCGCCGGCCGCTACTACGCCGCGTTCCTGCTCGACCCCGACGGCAACAACATCGAGGCTGTTCGCCGCGAGGAGTTCTGACGGAGAGACGCTTCCCGGCGACCTAGGAGGCCGCGGCTAGCTTCCGCAGCGCTTCCTGCAGAGCATCCGCCGCAGGCCCGCGACCGAGCGCGACTCCGTCGATCTCGACGAGCGGCAGGACCTCCCGGATCGAGGACGACGTGAACGCCTCGTCCGCCCCCAGGACGTCGTCGAGCAGATAGGCACCCTCCTCCACCTCGTAGCCGCTCGTCGGGGCGAGCTCGAGCAGCGCGGCGCGCGTGACCCCGGCGAGGATGCCGAGGCCGAGTGCCGGGGTGACGAGCGTCTCGCCTTTCCGCCACCAGACGTTCGTGACCGTTCCTTCGAGCACGAAGTCGTCCGAGTCCACGAAGATCGCCTCGTCCGCACCGCGCCTCTTCGCCTCCGCCTCAGCCGCCATGTTCACCGCGTAGCTCGTCGACTTGACTCCGGGCAAGAGCCAAGGCACCGCGGCCCTGACCCCGAGCAACGACACAGCGCGGGCGCCGCGAAGACGGACCTCCTCAATCCAGGCGGGTATCTGGCTCAGAAGTGCGAGCCCGGTCGGCGGGCCTCCAGCGGGCCCCCCTGTCCACACAAGGCGGAGCACGGCGTCCGGCTCGTCGGCCCTCGGCAAAACGACAGACACCAGCTCCTCGAGAGCACCTCGCTCGAAGGGCGGGAGCCCGATGCTCTCGGCGGACGCTTCCAGTCGGTCGAGGTGCGTCTCGAGCCGGAAGGGTCTCCCTCCATAGACGCGAAGCGTCTCGAACGCAGCGCGACCTCGGAGCAGCGCCTCGTCATCGGCGCGAACGACGGGCTCGGCGGGATCCACGAGGCCACGCCCGGAGACGGCGAGCGCGAGGAGGCTCATCGCCGCCCCGCGGGGACGGCGACGGTGGACCCGATCGCATCCAGGAGCGGACGCGCCTTCGTCCACGACTCCTCGACCTCCGACTCCGGATCGGAGTCCCAGACGACACCTCCGCCGACCCACAGGTGGATCCGACCCTCGGCGATCGCGAAGGTTCGGATCGTCAGCGCCAGGTTGAAGTCGCCGTTGCCGTAGACACAGCCGAGCGCACCCATTGACGCCCCGCGCCCCACGGGCTCGAGCTCCGCGATCAGGTCGACCGCTGCGATCTTCGGCGCGCCGGTGACGGACCCGCCGGGGAACGTCGCCTCCAGGATCTCGGCCAGCTCGATGCCTTCGCGAAGCGTCCCTTCGACGGTCGACACCATGTGCTCGACGCCCGCGAGCTCCCGCGTCGCACGCAGCTCAGGCCAGCGAACCGTCCCGGGTTCGCATACGCGCGAGAGATCGTTTCGCTCGAGGTCCACGATCATCACATGCTCGGCTGCGTCCTTCTCGGAGTCGAGGAGCTCTGCAGCCTGTCCTGCGGGACGGGTGCCCTTGATCGGCATCGTCCACACACGCCTCCCACGGCGGGAGAGAAAGAGCTCGGGCGAAGCCGAGACAACAGCCCAGCCATCGCCGACGAACGGGTGGGGACACAGCGGCTTCAGCGAAGCGAGCGCGGAGGCGAGCGAGCCTGCGACTGCGCTGAGGTCGCCAGTGACCGCTGCGGCCAGATGCTGCACGACGTTGACCTGGTACACGTCGCCGAGGGCGATTGCGGCGCGCACGCGTTCAACCGCATCGCCGTGCTTGGCAGCCGTCCAAGTAGGTTCCCAAGCTCCCAAAGCGAGGTTATCGCTTCCGTTGACATCATGGGCAACAGGATACGGATGGGACCGGACGGAGCAAGCGGCCAGCGGCAATGCCGAACACGGCTCCGGCGGGGCGGGCGTAGACCTGCGACGGATCGTCTGCGACAGCCCGTACCCGAGATAGAGATCCGCGACGAGCTCCTCGCCACCGGGCGCGAAGAACCCCCGGTCGCGAAGCCAACCTTCGATCCGGCGAAACGCCCCCTCGGCCTCGCGGAGCTCGAGTGTGCCGGCGGCGCTATCCATCTCGAAGCGCCCGGTAGCGGCGGATCAACGCGTTCGTCGAAGAGTCGTGGAGCAGCTCGTGCTTCCAACTGGACGCGAGCTCGGGCGCGATCTTGGCCGCGAGCTCCTTCCCGAGCTCGACACCCCACTGGTCGAACGGGTTGATTCCCCAGATCGCGGCCTGCGTGAAGACGCTGTGCTCGTAGAGAGCGACGAGTGCTCCGAGCGTGACGGGGTCGAGCCGCTCGGCGAGGATCACCGAGGTCGGTCGGTTTCCCGGCATCACGCGGTGCGGGATCGTCTCCTCGGACGCGCCCGCCTCGCTCAGCTCCTCCTCCGTTCGTCCGAAGGCGAGCGCCTCCGCCTGGGCGAAGAGATTCGCGGCGAGAAGGTCGTGCCGCCCCTGCGCTGCCCCGGACGTCTGCGCAAAGCCGATCAGATCGACCGGGACGGGAACGGTTCCCTGGTGCAAAAGCTGGAAGACCGCGTGCTGGGTATTCGTCCCCGCCCCGCCCCAGAGCACTGATCCCGTGTCGACCTCGACCGGCTCGCCCAGGGCGCTGACTCGCTTGCCGTTCGACTCCATCCAGAGCTGCTGCAGATAGGCGGGAAGAAGGCGCAGCGCGTGGCTGTACGGCACTACGGCTGTGGACTGTGTATCGGCGAAGTTCCGGTACCAGAGCGACAGCAAGCCAGAGACAGTGGGCATGTTCCCACCGAGCGGCGCCGAGGCGAAGTGCTCGTCCATCGCGTGGAAACCACCTAGGAGATCCCGGAATCGCTCCTCTCCCACGGCGATCAGGAGCGAGAGACCCACCGCGGAGCAGAGGGAAGTCCGGCCGCCCACCCAGTCCCAGATCCGGAACATCCGCTCGGGAGCGATGCCGATCTTCTCCCCAGCCTCGACGTTCGCTGCGACGCCCGCGAAGTGGGGCTCGACGGTGGTGTCGACTCCAAGTCCCGCCTTGACCCAATCCTGCGCGGCGCGCGCGTTCTCGATCGTCTCGAGTGTCGTCATCGTCTTCGAGACGACGACGAAGAGCGTCTCGGCCGGTTCGAGATCGTGAAGCGCTCCCGCGAGGTCGGCGGGATCGACGTTCGAGACGAAGCACAACTCCAAGGCCGGAGACGCGTACGCGCGCAATGCCTCGTAGGCCATCGCAGGGCCGAGGTCGCTCCCGCCGATCCCGATGTTCACGACGGCGCGGATCGGGTGGCCGGTCGCACCCACCAACTCCCCAGAACGCACCTGCTCCGCAAAGGCCGACATGCGATCGAGCTCCTCGTGCACCTGCTTGACGACGTCCGCGCCGTCGACAACGACGGATCTCGACCGCGGCATGCGGAGGGCGACGTGCAGCGCCGGACGCCCTTCCGAGATATTGACGACATTGCCGCGGAACATCGCCTGCACCTGCTCCGCGAGCCTCCGCTCGACGGCGAGCTTCCGCAGTAGCTGGAGCGTGTCGTCCGTCAGGCAATGCTTGGAGTAGTCGAGAAAGAGGCCGGCCGCTTCCACGGTCAGGCGCTCACCGCGACCGGGGTCGCCAGCAAAGAGCTCGCGGAGATCGAGATCCCGAACCTCTCCGCGATGCCACCGGAGCCGCCGCCAGGCGGCGGTCTCTTGCAGAGACTCAGCCACGAGCTGTCTCCGCGAGTGCGCCCGTGAGCTGGAGATACGCCGCTGCCGGATCGTCGTGCCAGAAGATCGCGCTCCCGGCTACGAAGAGATCCGCACCGGCGTCGCGCGCGCGGCGGATCGTCTCGTCGTTGACCCCGCCGTCGACCTGTATGCGTACCTCGTCAGGCAGAAGCGCGCGCAGCTGCTCGATCCGTTCCGGCGCGTCATCCATGAACGTCTGGCCCGAGTACCCGGGATGGATGGACATGCAGAGGACGATGTCGGCGCCTTCGGCCGCCGCGGCCGCCTCCTCGACCGACGTCTCAGGGTTGAAAGCGATCCCCGCGTCGAGACCGAATGAGCGAGCAAGCGCGATCGCGGCCGGGCAGTCTTTGCACGCCTCGACGTGGAACGTGACGCTGTCTCCCCCGGCGCGAGCCACGACCTCGAAATGCCGCTCCGGCTGCTCGACCATCAGGTGGCAGTCGAGCACCCCTCCCCACGCGTGGACGAGAGGCGAGATCGACGTGAGCACGACGGGCCCTATCGTGATCTCGGGGATGAAGTGGCCATCGCCGGCGTCGAAATGGAAGACGCGCGCGCCCGCTTCCGAGAGCGCCGAGAGCTGCTCGCCGAGACGCGAGAAGTCTGCCGCGTAGATCGACGGCTCGACCTCGACCTCACGCGTCCAGTCGGTCCAACCCATGGCTCTGCACGCTAATGGAAGGAATCGGCGCGGGGGCTGCCCGGCTGTAGGGTTGCCCGAACGTGGGCGCGGACGTCGAGCGCGAGAGACAGCTCGCCGCCGAGGCAGCGGCGGCGCTCGCAGAGGACGGGATGACCGTGGGGCTCGGCACGGGCTCCACGGCTTCGTACTTTCTCGCTGCTCTCGCGGGACGAGGCCTCGAGCTCCGATGTGTCGCAACCTCGGACGCGACAGAAGAGGCGGCACGCGCGCTTGGCCTTCAGGTCGAGTCGTTCGCCGGCCTCGGCACGCTCCCCCACCTCGACCTCGCGGTCGACGGCGCCGACCAGGTCGCGTCCGACGGCTGGGTCGTCAAGGGAGGAGGGGGCGCTCATACCCGTGAGAAGATCGTGGCCGCCGCAGCGGAGCGGTTCGTCGTGATCGTCTCGTCAGACAAGCTCGTCGAGAGGATCAGCGCTCCGATCCCGCTCGAGCTGCTCGAGTTCGGGCTCGCCGCCACGCTCGAAGCCCTGGAGCACGCTCAGCTACGCGATGCTGCGCGAACCCCTGACCGCGGTGTCCTCGCCGACTGGACCGGGTCGGTCGACGATCCGCGCGATCTCGCCGTGCGCCTGTCCGCCACCCCGGGCGTTGTCGAGCACGGCCTCTTCCCACCCGAGCTCGTATCCGATGTGATCGCCGGCCGCGGCGACGGCGTCGAGCGGGTTCACCCCGTGTCGGCCTGAGGCTCTCTCCAGCCGCCGTGATCCTCGGCGAGCCGATCCGCGCTTTCGGGGCCCCAGCTTCCGCGCTCGTATCGCTCGACCGGCGGAGGCGAGTCGAGCAGGGGCTGGACGATGCGCCAGGTCTCTTCGATGACCTCCCAGCGCGGGAAAAGCGTGCTGTCTCCGCGCAGCGCGTCGGCTAGGAGGCGCTCGTACGGCTCGGGCGGCTCGCCCAGCTCGTCCGCGAAGTCGAGGTCGAGCGAGACGGGCTGCGAGACCTCCTTGCCGGGGGTCTTCGCCCGGATTCCGATCGTCACTCCCGAGTTCCGGCCTACCCGGAGGACGATGTCGTCGTTGCCCGGAGTGTCGAGCTGGTACGAGCCCCAGCGCAGCTGCGGCACGCGCTGGAGGCGGATGACGACCTCGGTCGCCGTCTTCGGCAGCGCCTTGCCGGCGCGGACCAGGATCGGGACACCGGCCCAGCGCCAATTCTCGATCTGGAGGCGCAGCGCGACGAACGTCTCCGTGTCCGAGCGTGGACGTACGCCCTCGATCTCGAGGTAGCCGTCGTACTGCCCGCGCACAGCGTTCTCAGGGTCGACCGACGGCATCGCCCGAAAGACATCGAGGCGGCGTCTCGGTATCGCGTCGTCGCCGCCCGAGGGAGGCTCCATCGCAGCGATCGCGAGCACCTGCAGGAGGTGGTTCTGTACGACATCTCTGATCGCGCCGACGCCGTCGTAGAACGACCCTCGCCCCTCGACCCCGAAGTCCTCGGCCAGCGTGATCTGAATCGACTCGACGTCCTCGCGGCTCCAGACCGGCTCGAAGAGAGCGTTGGCGAAGCGGATGTAGATGATGTCCTGCACGGGCTCTTTCCCGAGAAAGTGATCGATCCGGAAGAGGCGGTCCTCCGGGAAGATCGCCGTCAGCCGCTTGTTCAGCTCTTGGGCCGAGGCCAGGTCGGTGCCGAACGGCTTCTCGACGACGAGGCGCGCGTTCTCGGTGAGCTCGGCGCCGGCGAGGCCCTCGGCCACCTCACCGAAGGAGCTGGGCGGAATTGCCACGTAGAAGACGGGCGCCGATGCGCCGTCGAGCGCGTCACGAAGACGGCCGTAGAGCGCCGGATCCGCGACGTCACCGTCGACGTAGGAAATGCGCGAGACGAGCGTCTCGAGCACACGCTCGTCGACGTCGTCCACGCCCGCCCGGACGGCATCCGTGGCCAGCTCGGCGAGGTCGTCAGCGCTGAGCGGCCGACGGCCGACCGTGATCACCGAGCAGGTGAGCAACCCCTGCTCGGTCAGGCGATAGAGCGCGGGAAGGGTCATCCTGTGCGCGAGGTCGCCGGTGATCCCGAAGACGACGAGAGCGTCTGCGGTCTCGCTCACGAGAGCCATCCTCGCCGCGTAACCTGCGGGCGAAACGCGCGAGAGCAGCGTCGCATGGACAGGATGCTGTCGGAAAGGAGCGGGAGTGGCAACTGACACACCGATGCAGCTCGGCATCGTCGGACTCGGCCGGATGGGCTCGAACATCGCGCGGCGGCTCCTGCGGGACGGGCATCGCCCAGTGGGATACAACCGGAATCCGGCTCCAGTGGCGACTCTCGAGGCCGAGGGCGGTACCGGTGCGGCATCTCTCGACGAGCTCGTCGCTGCGCTCGGTCCGCCCCGCGCCGTGTGGCTCATGCTGCCGGCGGGAGAGATCACGGAGGGCGTTCTCCGGGACCTCGCCGAGCGGCTCGAGCCCGGAGACACGATCATCGACGGCGGCAACACGCACTACGCCGACGACATCCGTCGGGCTCGGGAGCTCGAAGATCGGGGCATCGCCTATCTCGACTGCGGAACGAGCGGCGGCGTCTTCGGCCTCGAGCGCGGGTTCTGCCTGATGATCGGCGGAGAGGAGAGCGCGTTCCGCGGGCTCGAGCCGATCTTCGCGTCGCTGGCGCCCGGGGTCGATGCCGCGCCGCGTACGGCCTCGAAGAGCGGAGCCGAAGGCCCAGGAGAACACGGCTATCTCTACTGCGGCGAGAGCGGCGCAGGGCACTTCGTGAAGATGGTTCACAACGGCATCGAGTACGGGCTCATGGCCGCGTACGCCGAAGGTCTCAACCTCCTCCACCACGCAGGGGCCGGGCTCACCGAGCGCACGACCGACGCCGAGACCGCGCCACTCGCGCACCCCGAGCACTACAGCTATCCGCTGGACGTCGCGGCGATCGCGGAGCTCTGGAGGCGTGGAAGCGTCGTCTCGTCGTGGCTTCTCGACCTTGCTGCGGCCGCGCTCCACGCCTCGCCGGACCTCGACGGTTTCGCCGGTCGCGTCTCCGACTCGGGCGAAGGCCGCTGGACATCGATCGCCGCGATCGAGACGGGGGTGCCGACGCCCGTCCTCACAACCGCGCTCTTCTCCCGCTTCAGCTCGCGGGGCGAGGACGACTTCGCGAACCGCATGCTCTCGGCGCTACGAGCCGAATTCGGGGGCCACGCCGAGAAGCCCGCTTGACCCTCGCGCTCGAGGTCGTACCCGACTCGGCGGCAGCCGCCACTCGAGTGGCCTCGCTCGTCTCGGAGCGCGCACAGGAGAGCGTGGCAAGGTCGGGAAGCTTCACGCTCGCGCTCAGCAAGGCTCCGCGGCAGATGCTCGATGCTTTGGTTGCCGGCGACGTTCCCTGGTCGGCGATGAGCATCTTTCAGGTCGACGAGCGGATCGCGCCGGCCGGCCACGAAGATCGCAATCTCATCGCCCTTTCCGCCGGTCTTCCGCCCGAGGCGAAGGCGTCACTTCGGCCAATGCCCGTGGAGGAAGCCAACTTCGAGGCGGCAGCCGGGCGCTACGCGGCAGGGCTCCCGGCGCACCTCGATCTCGTGCATCTCGGGCTAGGGCCGGACGGCCACACAGCGTCACTCGTACCCGGCGATCCAGTGCTCGAGATCCGCGATCGCCTGGTCGCGATCACGCGGGAGTACCAGGGTCGCCGCCGGATGACGCTCACGTACCGGGCGCTCGCTGCCGCGCGCGAGATCGTCTGGCTCGTCACCGGGGATACGAAGCGCGACGCGCTGGAGCGTCTACTCGCGGGCGATACCTCTATCCCCGCAGTGCGGATCTTCAACCCGCGCCAACTCGTCATCGCCGACGAAGCGGCCATGTCCTCTTCGTAGGGCGGCCACTCGTCGTCGCGCCGCTTTTCGCTCAGCTACACGGTTTCGCGTCGCCTGTGGACAGATCGGCGCACAATTGTTTCGTTAACAGTGCCAGGCACTGTAAAGAGCGGCGCTCGCGATACACGGGCGAGGCGCGTCTCGCCTACGCCTACGCCAGAAGCGTGCGCGCGGTTGCGCGCAGCATGTCGACCCCCAGCTCGAGATCGTCGACGGTGATCCGCTCGTTCGCGGAGTGGACGAGCTTCGTCGCGAACTCGGCGTCCATCGCCTTGATCGGAAAGAACCCGTACGCGACGGTGCCGAACGCCTCCCGCAGGAAGTGGCTGTCGGTGAAGCCGGGACACGCGATCGGCGCCATGCGTGCGCCGGACTCGATCCCGGCGACGAAGCCGGCCATCGCATCCCAGAGGGGCGTCTGCAGCTCGGAGCGGGTACCGCCCGTGGCCTCAGTCCACTCGAGCTCGTAGTCCCCTTCCCCGAGCGCCGCGCGAATCAGGGGCTCCGCATCGGCTGGTGTCTGCTCAGGGAGGAGCCGGCAGTCGACGGTGATCTCACACAAAGCCGGGATCACGTTCCGCTGGTGCGAGGCGTCGATCATCGTCGGCGACAGCGTCAGCGAGAGCAGCGGCTCGACGAGCGCCGGAAGCGACGGATGGAGTGCGCCGGCTCGAGCGAGCGCGTCCTCGAGCGGGGGCATCTCTCCCAGCACTGCCTCGAGGAATCCGCGAGCCTCGGGAATCAACTGGCGAGGCGGCTCGTACGCACCCAGCGCCTCGATGTAGCGCGCGGCCTTCACGAGCGCGTTGTCTGCGATCCCTGGCATCGACGCGTGCCCGCTCCGCCCGTGGACGCGCAGCTTGAAGGGCGCAGACATCTTCTCTGCCGTCGCGCAGAGATACACCGGGTTGCCGCCGAGCACGAGCCGCTCGCCGCCCCCTTCGTTCACTGCGTAGTTGCACCGAGCCGCCTCCGGATGAGCTTCGACGAGCCAGCTCAGCCCGAACCCCGCCCCGACCTCTTCGTCCGCGACGGATATGAAGACGAGATCGCCCGAAGGTGAGAACCCCTCGCGGCGCAAGGAGGCGAAGGCCACCGCGGA
>JBBDMN010000222.1:0-2629 GCA_040878305.1 Gaiellaceae bacterium | reverse complement strand
CCGAACGTGCGCATGTTCGTCCGCGCGCTCGTCCAGGGCGAGAAGCTGGGTGTGTCGATCGGCCAGACCATGCGGAACCTCGCGACCGAGATGCGCAAGCGGCGGAAGGCTGTCGCGGAGGAGAAGGCGCAGAAGATGCCGATCAAGCTCCTCTTCCCGCTCGTCTTCCTCATCTTCCCGGCGATCATGATCGTGCTCCTCGTGCCGGCCATGATCCACATCGCCGACGCGCTGTAGGCCATGGGCACGCTGACGCTCCGCCGGGAAGACGGTCGGATCGTCTGCGAGCGCTGCGTCGTGGCCGACCGGGCCCATAGGAGGATGAGAGGACTTCTGGGCCGACGACGGCTGAACCCCGGTCAGGGAATGGTCCTTCGGCCGGCTTTCGCGATCCACACGCACTTCATGCACTTCCCGATCGACGTCGTGTTCCTCGACTCGGATCAGGTGGTGATCGCGATCGAGCGCAGCCTCCGACCCTGGCGAACGGCGTCTTGCCGCGGAGCCCGCGAGGTCGTGGAGCTCGCATCCGGGGAATGCGACCGGCGTGGGCTCGAGGTCGGAGACCGTGTCGCATGGGCGTCGCGGAGCGCCTCCGACGTCCGTGCCGACACCACAGGCTCCCCCTGGGTCGACACACCGGAGCCACGGGCGCGTGTTCTCGTCGCGAGCCGCGATCCGCGTTTCGTCAAGCTCGCACGCTTTCTCTTCGAAGGACGCGATCTCGAGGTCGAGGAGCTGACGACGCCCGAGCGGCTGTCCGTTGCGATCGCCGATCCGGACCTCGACATCGCGGTGCTGGACGGCGGCGAAGATGTTGCGGCGGCGCTGCGCAACGCGAATCACTCCCGCTCGCTTCGGCCCGAGGTGCCTATCGTCATCGCCGCGGACACGGGCGGGCGTAGTCCAGCCGGAATTCGGGTATTCGACCGCTGGAACGAGACCGAGGAGCTGTTGCTCGATGTCGAGCGCCTTCTCGCCGAGCAGCTGACGACTGCTGTCCCGGCTGCGGCGGAGTAGGAAGAGAAGCGCAGAGAGGGAACCACAAGTGATGGAACACACGAGGGTGCTCGACTCTTGACCACAGATGCTGGCAGTCGCTTCGGATCGGGATCGGCGCTCCCTCTCCAGTCCGTGCGTCCGGCGCGTATCGAGCCCGGAGAGCGGCTCGAGCGTTTGCATGCGTACTTCCTCGAGGGGTGCCCAGCCGCGGTAAAGCCGTCGCTCGACGCCGTCCTCGTCCGCGCCCGCCTCATGAGGGATGGCTGCGGCGAGCGAGACGTGGGCGACGACCTCGCGTCTGCGTGGTATGCGGCTGCAGCCGTGGTCGAGCTCGCGTCAGCACTCGAGCTCGACGAGGCAGACATGCGCGGTGCCGCGGCCGCAGTCGCCGAGGCCTGCGCCCTCCCCCTCCCCGCCGCCCGCATCGTCCTCTTCGGCCAGGCGGTGACCAACCCGCGTTTGCTGGAGCTGCCTCCGCTCCTGGCGGCCGAGATCCAGCTCGGCCTGATGCTCGGTCTCGACGTGCTCACGGAGGTCACGCTCTGGAGGCGCACGGCCGGCGGGCTCGAGTGCATCCTCACGCTCGGCAGCTCAGGCGACCCGAGCCGCCGCGTGCGCGCCGAGGCGAAGGCGGTGCTCCGCGGGCGGTCTCGCCTCTCGCTGCTCGGAGGCTCGGCTCTTCGTTCGGTGCCGGTGCTTCGGTTCGACCAGCCGTATGCAGCGGTCGTCGGCCGACTCGGCTCGATCAATCCGGCAGTCGCCGACGCGTTTCTCGCGGAGGTTGCAGCTGCACTCAGCCCGGTCGTCGAGCGCGAGCAGCTGCTCGAGCACTCGGTCCATCGCGAGCGCGCTCTCGTAGGATCGTCGGAACGACGTCTGATGCGCCTGGGATTCGACCTCCACGACGGGCCCATCCAGGATGTCCTCGCACTCGCGGCCGATGTCCACCTCCTCCAGAAACAGGTTTATCCGTTCGTTCTCGCCGAATATCGCGAGCAGGCAAACGGACGTTTCGACGACCTTTCCTCACGCCTCGTCGAGCTCGACCGCGAGCTCCGAGAGCTTGCCCACTCGCTCGAGACGAAGAGCGTCATCAGCCGCCCGCTCGGGGAGATCTTGCACCGCGAGATCGACACGTTCTCGGAGCGAAGCGGCGTCGCTGCCGTCCTCGAGATCCGCGGAGACGCCGACTCGCTCTCCTCCGCTCAGCGCATCACCGTCTTCCGCGCGATTCAGGAGGCGCTGGCGAACATCCGCGAGCACGCCGGAGCGACATCCGCCGTCGTCCGCCTACGAGCTCGGCGGAGCGCGATCGAGGTGCAGATCTCGGACGACGGAATGGGCTTCGAGGTCGAGCGGGCTCTCGCCAAGGCCGCGCAGCGCGGTCGCCTCGGTATCGTCGGGATCGCGGAGCGCGTTCGCATGGTCGGAGGCACGTTCGAGCTCGAAAGCGCTCCCGGCGGCCCGACCGTGCTCAGGTTGACGCTTCCGCGCTAGATCGTGGGGGGAAACGATGTTTCTCCCCGCGTGCCCCCCTTCCTCAGCGCGAGGCACGGAACCCGCCGCGGTTGGCCTCCCGGCCGGCAAAGCCGGCCTTCGGCCTCACACGGCTACGCACAGAAGCAGC
>JBBDMN010000221.1:0-14891 GCA_040878305.1 Gaiellaceae bacterium | reverse complement strand
GATGAGCGCAGCGGCCAGCAGGCCGACGATCAGGATTGAGGAGCGTCGGTTCAAGTTCGGCGGCCCAGGTTAGCGGCGGTCGGGGCGGAGTCGTCCGGCTCGGCGTCGCTGGTAACAGCATCTCGGTCGCTGTAACGGGAGCTTCATGAAACTCAACCGCCCTCCGAAGCTCGACGTCTGAGGACCTCCGCACTCTCATCCTCGAACTCGGCGTCGACGATGTCGGGTGGCTCGTCCTCCTCAGGCGGCAGAACGGCGGCGATCCCGCGCCGGGTCATGTGCACGGAGAGGCCGTCTGCGATCTCGACGACGAGATCGTCCTCTTCAGCCTGAGTGATCGTCCCGTAGATGCCGCCGTTCGTCAGGACATCGTCCCCCACCCCCGCGCTCTCGATCATCGTCTGCTGCGCCTGCTGGCGCTGCCGCTGCGGACGGATCATCAGCACGTACATGACGACGAGCAAGAGCACCATCACGATCAGAAAGCTCACGTTTCCTCCTCCGGCACGTGAGCGAGCCGCGCGAGCGCGTCCCGCCTGAAGGCCGAGAACGTGCCTCGCTCGATCGCCGTCCGCGCGCGTGCGGTCAGGTCAAGTACGAACCAGAGATTATGCAGGCTCAGAAGCCGCAGCCCGAGGATCTCCTTCTGCGTGACGAGGTGGCGGAGGTACGCGCGGGAGAAGCGATTGCAGGCCGGACAGGCGCACTCCTCCTCGAGTGGCGAAGGATCGCGCGCGAAGCGGGCATTGCGAAGATTCAACCGCCCGGTCCACGTGAGGGCGGAGCCGGTACGAGCCGTCCGGGTCGGCAGCACACAGTCGAAGAGGTCAATCCCGCGGGCGACCACCTCGAGGATCCCCACAGGATCCCCGATGCCCATGAAGTAGCGCGGCTTGTCCGCCGCGAGGGTGGGCGCGGCCCACTCCACGCACTCGAGCATCTCCTCCCGCGACTCGCCGACGGCTAGGCCTCCGAGCGCGTGCCCATCGAATGGCAGCGCCGAGATCTCCTCGAGCGAGCGTCGGCGGAGCTCTCGGTCGGTGCCTCCTTGCGAGATACCGAAGCGAAGCTGCCCGGGTGCGCGCGGCGCATCGGCCTGCCGCTCAGCCCAGTGGGTCGTGAGACGGACGGCGCGCTCGAGCTCGCTGCGGGGGCCCTCGGCCGGGAGGCAGACGTCCAGGCACATTGCGATGTCGGAGCCGAGGCGTCGCTGGATCTCTGCGACTCTCTCGGGGGTGAAGCGCGCCGCGGACCCGTCGTAGACCGAGCGGAAGGTGACGCCCTCCTCGTCCAGGCTACGAATCGTGTCGCGGAGCGAGAACACCTGGAAACCACCCGAGTCGGTGAGGATCGGCCCATCCCAGCTGGAGAAGCCGTGGATTCCACCGAGGCTCTCGACGATCTCCTCCCCCGGACGGAAGTGCAGGTGATACGCGTTCCCGAGGATCACATGTGCGCCGACGGCGCGAACCTCATCCGGGTGCAGCGACTTCACCGTCGCCTTAGTTCCCACCGGCATGAAGGCCGGAGTCGGGATGGGGCCGTGGCTTGTCTCGAGAACGCCTGCTCGGGCCTCGCCCTCGGTCGCAGTGACCCTGAACGCGCTCAGGGGCCTAGGCTCCGGCTCATGGACTCGGCTCCCCGGCCTTCACTGTCTTGAGCGCGCCTCACCTGGGGCCACCCCTCGCCTCCACCCACTTTCGAGCCTAATCGAGAAGTGTTCGCGCATGGGACACGAGATCGTGCCGAAAGCGTGCCAACTCGTGTGCGCCATCACACAGCCAGCATGGCATCGCCGAAGGAGTAGAACCGGTAGCGCTCGACAACGGCTGCGCGGTAGATCTCGCGGGCCTCGTCCACACCGACGAACGCCATCACGAGCGCAAGCAGGGTCGAGCGCGGCAGATGAAAGTTCGTCAAGAGGGCGTCCACCCGTCGAAACAAAAACCCCGGCGTGATGAAGAGCGTCGTTCGACCGGAAAGCTCAGCAGTTCGTGCAACGGTCTCGACCACACGCACCGTGGTCGTTCCGACCGCCAAGACCCGGCCCGCTCCGGCGATCCGCTCCCAGGCATGAGCCTCCACGGAGTACCGCTCGCCGTGGAGCTCGTGATCCTCGAGTCTCTCCCTCGCAACCGGACGAAACGTGTCGAGCCCGATGTGGAGCGTGACCATCACCGGCGCGAGCCGGGAGAGCGCCTCCGGCGTGAAGTGGAGACCCGCTGTCGGCGCCGCCGCCGACCCAGCCGCGCGCGCGTAGACGGTCTGATAGCGCTCCGGGTCGGTGAGCGGTTCGCGGATGTACGGCGGGAGCGGGACGTCGCCGTCTACACCGTTCTCGAGTCGAAGCAGCCAGCGGCCGTCACCGAGCGGCTCGACGAGCTCGACCGGACCAAGACGTTCTCCAGCTCGCAGCCGACGCCCCGGCCGAGCAAGACCGTGCCAGAGCCCGCTCGCCTCGACCTGTTCGAGAAGCAGCACCTCGACGAGACCCCCCGTCGCGCGGCGGAGCCGAAGTCGAGCTGGCACGACTCGCGTGTCGTTGACGACGACGAGCTCTCCTGCGAGCAGCTCCGGGAGCTCCGAGAAGACGCGGTGCTCGATCTCACCGGACTCGCGCCGATACACGAGCAAGCGCGAGGAGTCGCGTCGCTCCAGCGGGCGCTGTGCGATCAGGTCGGGCGGAAGCTCGTAGTCGAGGAGCGCGGTGTCCATCCGGCGCTGAGAGTAACCTCGCCCTCCATGGAAGAGATCGCTTTGGAGCGCGCCAAGCAACGGATCGCAGACTCGATCGCAGGACGGCCAGAACCGGCGCAGCTGGAAGCCACTCTCGAGCGCTCGCGGACACAGCTCGAAGCGCTCGCAGCCGCAACAGCAGACCTTGAGGCGTCGATTCCAGCCCAGGTAGGAGTCGCAGTTCGTGACGGACTCCGGACCGAGGTCCTTCCTGTTGCGCGTCACATCGCCGAGATCCGCGGCCTCCTCAACCAGGCGATTCGTCGACTCGAACGGCTCGAAGGAGAGCTGCTCGCCGAGCGGCACGCCCGGGTAGACGACCTCGCGCTTCTCGTCGATCTCGTCAGCTCCGGCTGGCGAGGCGTCGATGCCCGGCTCGAGCGCCTCGAGCGGGGTGAGGACGGTCGAGCGGCGCAGGTGGCCGCCCTTATCGCGAGCTTGCCGCCCGATCCCGAACGTGCGCACATGCAGCACGAAGCCAACGGGGATTCGCAGCACGACACTGACCAGGCGCACTTGCAGCGCGATGACGACGCAGCGTCCGTTCGGCACGCCGTCGCCGCTGCGTAGGGCATCTACGTACCGGCGACGACCGGCAGGACCAGACGGAAGCGGCTCCCCTGGCCCGTTTCCGACTGGAGCTCGATCCGACCCCCGAGCGCCAACGCTAGCTCTCTGGCGATCGGGAGACCGAGGCCCGTCCCGTTGACGTCGTGCGAGATGAACGAGTCGAAGATCCGCTCGCTCTCCCCTCGTGGGATGCCCGGGCCGGAGTCCAAGATGTCGATCTGAACGGCTCCGTTGCTCATTGCGAGCCCGAGCTCGATCCGCCCACCGTCGGGCGTCCAGCGGAATGCGTTCGAAAGCAGGTTGGAGATCACCTGGAGGACCCGGTCGCCGTCGGAGACGATCACCGGTGGGTCGGATGCAGCTTCCAGTCGGTAATCGATCTCGCGCCGGCGCGCCTCCTCGGCGAAGGCGCCGTAGGCGTGGTCGAGGACGCGACCGAGATCGACCTCCTCCTGGCGGACCGTAAACCGGTGCGCCTGCAGCTTCGCGAGGTCGAGAACGTCGCCCACGAGCCGCTCGAGCCGGTCCGTCTCCGCGGCCACGATATCGAGCGAGCTTCGAACCTGATCCGGCTCGCTGACGATCCCTTCGCGGAGCGCCTCGACGTGTCCTCGGATCGCCGTCAGCGGTGTCCGGAGCTCGTGCGAGACGGACATGAGAAACGACTTCTTCAATTTCTCGGCTTGCGCGAGTTGCGCGACCATCAGACGAAACCGATCGCTGAGCAACGAGATTTCGTCGTTCCCCCGCGCATCCGGAATGTCCACGTCGTAGCGGCCCGCAGCAACGTCCTGGGTGGCACGCGTGAGTGTCAGCACAGGCTCGGTCAGCCTCCGGGAGAGCCACCAGAAGAGCACGCCGGCCAGCCCCACGCCCACCGCCAGCGCAAGCGCAAGGCGCCCGAGCAGCGTCAGCCACTGCTCGCGCAGCTCCGTGACGGGCTTTGCGACGACGAGCCAGCCGAAGGGCTCGGTTCCTTGCACGAGCTGCACTGGCTGGGCGGTGGCGAGCATGCGTCGATCCCCTCCGGGCGGAGTGAACTCGAACGTCACGAGACCGTCACGGTCGAGCTCGATGTCTCCGAGCGCGGTTCTCGCGAGCCGCGTCAATCCGAAGCGTTGTCCCGGAAAGAGCGACGCGCCCACGTAGTAGAGCTCGTCACCTGTCGCGAGCTCGAGGTTCTTGGCCGCGAACGCCGGCGCCTTGGCGCCTTCGTCGCTCGACCGCAGGGCCGCCTCGGCATAGAGGTCGGCCAGGCCAGCGGCTTCGCGCTCGAGCTCTTGCACCGATTCGGAGCGGGTCACGTCCTGGAAGAGACGTACCGCGAGCGCGATCGAGACGAGGCCGAACACCAGCACGACCGCGAGGAAGAGAACAGTCAGTCGGAGACGAATCGTCCCGAGCATCTCGCCTCAGGGTAGAGAACTACACGGTCGCTGCCACGGCATCGCCGCCTCAAGAGCGTGAGCTGGCCCGCTCCGCGTAACGATCGCGCAGCCGGACGCGCGAGGTCGTGACATCACCCGTCTTACGCGGTTGCGGCGGGCGTCCGGTCGCTGGACACCTTGTAACCGACGCCCCAGACGGTGACGATCGGCGACGCGTCGCCGAGCTTCCGCCGGATCTGCCGCACGTGAACGTCGACCGTGCGCGTATCGCCCGCGAAGGTGTAACCCCACACCCGCTCGAGCAGCTGGTCTCGCGAAAGGACGATGCCCCGGTGGTCGAGCAGCTCCCACAGGAGCTCGAACTCCTTCGGTGCAAGCCGGATCTCCTCGTCCCCGACGTAGACCTCGCGCTTTCCGGAGTTGATGACGAGATCGCCGTGGCGAAGCTCTGCGGTCTCGCTTCGACGCCGCTCCGGCGCGGAGCGGCGGAGGACGCTCTTGACGCGGGCGACGAGCTCGCGCGGATTGAACGGCTTCGTCATGTAGTCGTCCGCGCCGACCTCGAGACCGATGATCTTGTCCACATCCTCGTCGCGTGCGGTGAGCATCAGGATCGGCACGTCTGAGCTCTTGCGAATGCGCCGGCACAGCTCGACTCCGTCGCCGTCGGGCAGATTGAGGTCGAGGACAATCAGCGCCGGCACCTCGCTCGTGAGCTCCACCACCGCTGCCTGCGCGGTCGACGCCGTGCGGACCGCGTAGCCGGCGTTCTTCAGGTACGCCGAGACGAAGGACGCGATCGACGTCTCATCTTCGACGACGAGAATCGTGTGCTGCTGCTGGCTCATCGTGCGTCCCGCCGCGGGGACTCGTCGGACGGGCCGAGGACGAACCGCTCGGGCTCCTCCGGCAGCGCGATGCAGAGCTCCGGCTCAGTCCCACAATCCACACCTTCTTCGAGCGAGTAGACGCCCGCATCCGCGTCGGCCCCCGGCTCGCCGTCGAGCGTGACGACTCCGCGCCCGACCGCGGAGAGAGCGATTCCTGTTCCGCGCACGACTATTCGATACCCGCCGCCGACCATCCGGAACCGCAAGCCCTGGCCTCGGTAGAGGATCGTTCTCGGGCCGACCCGCTCTTGCGCCAGCTTTCGCCCGACGACCAGCGCCGTGAACCGGTCGCGAGGCGTCGAGTCGGTGACGCGGAGCGTCCCGTTCGACAAGCGCCCGAGCACGGACCCGCGAAGCTCTAGCGCGACGACGCCCTTGCCGTGCTCGACCGACAAAACACCGACGTTCGGCTCCACCGCCCCGGCGGAGGCGGCGACCGCCGCTGCGACGATCGAGCAGATGATGAGGGTGAGCTTCCGCATTGCTCCAGATGGAGTATCAGGATTCGGCGTGTGTCCAGAGTGAGAAGCCTGTAAGGAGACTGTAAGCGGGCCTCACCGGCCGCCTCGCACCGTAGATTCACGACCGCATGGGCGAGATCGGCGACTTCGGCGCCGCGATCCTCGCGGTTTCGGCCGCCATTTTCGTCGCGCTTCTCGGAATGCGCGTCGCCGACCGGTTCTCCTTCCCCTATGCGGCGGTGTTCCTCGTCGGTGCCGTCGTCCTCGGGGAGCTCGTTCCCAAGGCGGAACGGCTCCTTTCGATCCAGGAGGTCGAGCGGATCGCAGTCGTCGCGCTGATCGTGATCCTCTTCCACGGCGGCTTGCACATCGGCCTCGGGCGATTCCGCCGCGCTGCGGCACCGATCCTTGCGCTCGGCATCGTCAGCACCTTCTTGACGGCGGGAATCGTCGCGGTTGCGGCCCGCTACCTTCTGGGCTTCAGCTGGATCGAGGCGGGGCTCATCGGAGCTGCAATCGCACCCACCGATCCGGCGGTCACGTTCTCCGTCTTCGGTGCGCGGGAGATTCGTGGCCGCTCGGGCACGATCCTCGAGGGCGAGGCGGGAATGAACGACCCGGTCGGGATCGCACTGATGATCGGGATGATCGAGCTGGCCACGGAGGATGACGGCGACCTTTGGATCGTGGCTGAGGAGTTCGCCGTCGAGATGGCGCTCGGGCTAGCGGCAGGCATCGCTGGAGTGCTTCTGCTTCTGCCGGTCATGCGCCGCGTGCGGCTGACCGGACCGGCCCTCTACCCGATCCGCGTGCTGGCCGGCGCGGGGATCATCTACGGTCTTGCCGTCGTCGTCGGAGGTTCCGGCTTCCTCGCAGTCTTCGTCGCGGGGATCCTCCTGGGCGACGCGGCGGCGACGCGGAAAGGCGAGATAGAGAGCTTCCACGCTTCGCTGGCCGGGCTTGCCGAGATCGCTGCTTTCGTCGCACTCGGGCTTTCGATAGCCGTCAGCGACCTGAGCGAGTTGGGGGTGTGGAGCGAGGGGCTCGCACTCGCCGCCATCCTCGCGTTCGTCGCGCGCCCGCTGGCCGTGGGGCCGCTTCTTCTCCCGACCCGGCTTCGCACGGGCGAGCGGCTGTTCATCGTCTGGGCAGGGCTCAAGGGCGCCGTACCGATTCTGCTCGGAGCCCTTGCCGTGCTTGCCGGCGTCGACGGCGCCGAGCGGATCTACGGGATCGTCTTCGTCGTCGTCCTCTTCTCCGTGACGGTCCAAGGGGCCTCCATCCCTCTTGCGGCGAGCAGGCTTCGCATCCCGTTTCGGCGCATCGACCACGACCTCGCCGAGGTTCTCGAGTTCGTCGTCGAGGAGGAGGCGTTCGCAAACGGTCGACGGATCGGCGAGCTGCCGCTGGGAGACCGGGCCCGTGTGGGCGTCCTGATCCGCGGCGGACGGCCGAAACCGATCGACGACAGCGTTGTCCTCGAGCAAGGCGACCGCGTGCACGTCTACAGCCAGCCCGACGACACGCCGGCGATCCAGCGCATCTTCGAAGGCCGACGCGGTTGACCCGGCCGGTCTCAGTGGATCGAGATGAGGACGACGTACGACAGCGCGTACAGGCCGATGAGCACGGCGCCGCTCACGCGATCGTGCCGATGCCGGAGGCAGAGGAGGGCTCCGGCGACGGTGATGGCGGCCGCGCTGTAGACCGCGGCGACGACGCCGAGGCGAGCCGTGACCGCGGCCGGCTCGACGAGCGGGCCGACACCGACCGACAGCATCGAGTCGGCGAGGGAGCTTCCGAGGGCGTCCCCGAGAGCGATTGCCGGGGCACCGCGGAGCAGCGAGACGATGACGACCACGACCTCCGGCGCCGACGTCCCGAGAGAGGCGCCGAAGAACGCGAGCAGGAACGTTGGCACGCCGAGCTGCTCCGCCAGATCGACGAGGGCTCGCACGGCGAGCGTCGCTCCGGCGCCGACGACGACGAGCAATCCGAGCACTGCGAGCACGCGCGTGAAGGTGCCCTTGAACCGTACGTGGGGGATTTCGTCGACGACGTGTACCGCGAGCGTCTTCGTCACGACCGCCACCGACGCGAGCCACGCGAAGACCAGGATCGCGCCGTCGACCCGTCCGAGATAGCCGTCGGACACGAACCAGGCCGTCAACAGAAGCCCGCCGATCGTCAGGGCCGCCACGAGTCCGACCTGGCGGGCGGAGATGGCGATGACTGCGACGAAGATCGGCGCGATCCCGAGCACGAGCGTGTCCTGTGTCAGGGCGGATCCCACCGAGTCACCCACGTTCACGTCACCCTCGCCCTGGATGTGCGAGGCGATCGAGTTCGCGATCTCGGGAAGATCCGTTCCGACTCCGACGAGGACGACGCCGACCACGAAGCTCGGTAGCCCGAGCCCACCCGCGAGTGCCCGGGCATAGGCGACGGCGGCGTCGCTCGCCGCGAGCGCTAGCGTAAGGCCGACCACGAGCAGGCCCAGTTGAAGCGCAATATCCACGCACGACGCTGGGCGCACCGCGCCCGGCCTCGCTCATGGACGCGGCTAGCCTACCGTGGGTCGATTCTTCCCGCAGTCACAGGTGACTCCGGACGAAGGAAGCCATGGACATCGTCGCCGTCTTGATATTCGTGACCGCGCTGGCGCTCATCGGAGTCGAGTGGGTGCACAGGACGAAGGTCGCGCTCACCGGCGCGGCACTCATGGTGCTGATCGGCGTCCTCGACCAGAACAGGGCGATCGAGGCCATCGACTGGGCAACGCTCGGACTCCTCGCCGGAATGATGGTGATCGTCGGGCTCACGGAGCCGACGGGCGTCTTCACGTTTCTCGCGCTTCGCGTCGCTCAGCTCTCGAAGGGCCGGCCGGTGGCCCTCGTCTTTCTTCTCGCCCTGGTCACGGGTGTGCTCTCTGCGTTTCTCGACAACCTCACGGCCATCCTCCTCGTCGTCCCCATCACGCTGCTCATCGCAGATCTCCTACGGATCTCACCGATCCCGCTCGTGCTCGTCGAGATCGTCGCGTCGAACATCGGTGGGACCGCGACGCTCATCGGGGACCCCCCGAACATCATGATCGGCACGCACCGGGCAGAGCTCTCGTTCCTCGACTTCATCGTCAACCTCGCCCCGGTGGCGATCGTCACCCTCGTCGTCGTGACGACGGGCCTCGCACTCGCCTTCCGCGGGAGGCTCCGCGTCGCACCGGAGCGTATCCGCGAGGTCGCCGCCCTCGACGCCGCGAGGGACATGCGCGAGGCGCGGCACGTCAAGAGGACGCTCGCAGTGCTTCTCGGGACGATCGCAGCGTTCTTCCTCCACACCCTCCTGCACATGGAGCCGGCTGTCGTGGCTCTCACGGGCGCGACCGTCATGCTCCTCGTCGCCGCCGACGATGTGGAAGCGGCGCTGGAGCGGATCGAGTGGTCGACGCTGTTCTTCTTCCTCGGGCTCTTCGTGATGGTCGGTGGACTCGAGGAGCGCGGCGTCGTGAGCGAGATCGCGGAGTGGCTCGCCGACGTGACCGGCGGATCGCCCACCGCCGAGGGTCTGGTCGTTCTCTGGGGAGCGGCCGCCGGCTCGGCAGCGGTGGACAACATCCCCTTCACCGCGGCGATGATTCCGGTCGTGGACAGCCTTCAGGGCGGGGAGTTCGACGACGGGCTCTGGTGGGCGCTCGCGCTCGGCGCGTGCTTCGGCGGCAATGCGACGTTGATCGCTGCTGCCGCGAACGTCGCCGCGGCCGGCATCCTCGACCGAGCCGGACAACCGATCTCGTTCATCCGCTTCCTTGCCTGGGGGGTCCCGGTCACACTCGTCTCGCTCGTGATCGCAACCGCCTACCTGCTGCTCTTCCAGCTCTGATGGCCGATCTTCGCGACCTGCCGCTCGTCGAAGCGTCGGTTCGCGAGACGGCGACGTTCGCCGAGGCTGTCGCTCGGCTCTTCGACGCACAGGTGCCTGCCCTCGCGGTCCTCGCCGAGGACGGGCGACTCGTCGGGGTTCTTTCGGAGGTGGACGTGCTCCGCGCAGTCTTCCCCGGCTATCTCGCCGACCTCGGCCATACCGCGTTCGTGGAGGACGATCCCGCGGCGCTTGACGAGCGGGCTCGAGCCGTCCGCGGCCGGTCGGTCCGGGAGTTCACGCGAAGCGTCGAGACCCTGGACGGGGACGAGAGCGAAACGCATGCCGCCGCTCGGTTTCTGCATACGGGCGAGGAGGCGCTTCCTGTCGTGGACCGGGATCGCTTCCTCGGCATGCTCTCGATCGCCGCGCTCTGCCACGCACGAATCGACCGTGTGGACGACCTGTAGCGCCTAATCGTACGTGTAGAACCCTCGGCCGCTCTTGCGGCCCAGGAGACCGGCGTTTCGCATCGCGACGATGCGCGGCGGCGGCGCCATCCGTGGCTCCCTGAGCTTCTCGTAGAGGGCCTCCGATGCGTGGACGTGCACGTCGATCCCGACGAGATCGACGAGCGTGCACGGCCCCATCGGCCAGCCCGCGCCGGCGGTCATCGCCGCGTCGAGGTCCTCGGGCGAGACGCGAGCTTCGTCGAGGACGCGGAGACAGTCGTTCAGGAGCGGGATCAGGACGCGGTTGACGACGAACCCGGGCGTGTCGTGGCAACGGATCGGCCGCTTTCCGAGCCGCTCGCCCACTGCGTATGCGGCCTCGACCGCCTCCTCGGAGGAGAGCTCGGCGCGCACGATCTCGACGAGCGGCATGAGCGGGGCCGGATTGAAGAAGTGCATGCCGACGACGCGCTCCGGCGTCAAAACGGCCGACGCGATCTCGGTCACCGAGAGCGCCGACGTGTTCGTTGCCAGAATCGCGTTGGGCCGGACGATGCCCTCGAGCTCCGCGAAGAGCGCCTTTTTGGCGTCGAGCTCCTCGACGATCGCCTCGACCACGAGATCGCAGTCGGCGAACGCGGAGAGGTCGGTCACGAGGGAGAGCCGTCGCAGCGCGGACTCGCGCTCCTCGCCGCTCATCCGCTCCTTGTCGACCTTGCGCTGGAGAAAGTGGGCGATGCGCTCGCGCGCCTTCTCGCCGAGCTCGTCCGTCACTTCGCGCCCGACGGTCTCGTACCCGGCCTCGACGGCGAGCTGCGCGATACCGGCGCCCATGGAACCCAGTCCCACGACGCCGATCGTGCGGATTTCAGGAGCGGTCACGACGCGCGATCCTAGCGCGGCGAACGAACGGGTCGCTACCTACTCAGGCCTGGTAATGCCTTCGGCGCGACTTCTCGTCGATTCGAGAGTCGGCGCCGGCGAAGTACGCGAGCGGGCCCACGATGAGCAGGAAAGCGATGATGACGTAGCCGAACATGACCTCATGATGCCTCGTGAGATAGATCAGATCAAATCGGAGACATCTCTGTGTCGATTAGCTGTGCTGATCGAGCAAATCCTGACTCAAAGGCGCTCGACGACACCGGCGATCGCCTGACCTTGGCCGATGCACATCGTGGCGATGCCGTAGCGCGCCTCGCGACGATCGAGCTCCGAGAGTAGCGTCGCAGTGATCCTCGCTCCAGTCGCCCCCAGCGGGTGACCGAGCGAGATCCCGCCACCGTTCGGATTGACGTCGCCGGCCTCCCAGCGCTCCTGCAGGCCCGCGTCCGCAAGGAACTGGAGGACGACCGAGGCGAACGCCTCGTTCACCTCGATGACCGCGATGTCGTCCCAAGAGAGTCCGGCCTTGGCGAGAGCGCGCGCGCAGGCTTCCGGGTTGCCGTGAAGCATCCGATAGGGATCGACGCCGGACAGCCCGAAGGAGACGAAGCGCGCACGCGGCTCGAGACCCAGCCGCGCGACCGCCTCGGCACTGGCGAGCAGCATCGCGGCGGAGCCGTCCACGATCGAGCTCGAGCTCCCGGCCGTGACGACACCGTCGATCTTGAACGCCGGCTGGAGAGATGCGAGCTTCTCGAGCGACGTGTCCCTGCGCGGCGATTCGTCCACCGCGAAGAGGACTGCCGCACCCGTGGCTCCGACCTCGACCGGCACGATCTCGTGCTCGAACTTGCCCTCATCGATCGCCGCGATCGCACGGCGATGGGACTCATACGAGTACGCGTCGAGCGCATCGCGCGAGAGTCCCCATTCCTCCGCGAGGACCTCGGCCGAGATGCCCTGCGGCACGATCGGCCAGCGCTCGCCGATTTTTTCATTGACCGCGCCCCAACCGAGATCGCCGAGGTTCGATCCCATCGGCACCCGCGTCATGTGCTCGACGCCCGCAGCGACTACGACATCGAGGTGCCCGGCCTGGATCGCGGACGCGCCGTTGAACGCCGCCTGGAGTGACGAGCCGCACTGCCGGTCGACGGTCGATGCACAGACCGTCTCCGGCCAGCCTGCCACGAGCACCGCCTGGCGTCCGACGTTGAGCGCCTGCTCGCCGACCTGGGTCACGCAGCCCATCTGGACGTCCTCGATCTCCCCCGGCTCCAGGTCGAGCCGGTCGACGAGGCCGTTCAAGACCTGGGCGGCGAGCTCGTCCGCGCGGATCTCGGCAAGCGAGCCTCCGCGCCGACCGATCGGAGAGCGGACGGCGTCGACTATGAAGGCCTCTGCCACTCCTCGGAAGGTACCACCGAGCTCGTGCACACCGCTCTCCGCGAGCTCGATCCCCGGCCTCACGGCGAACACGTCTGTCGCGGAAAGTCTCCCATCTAGACTGAAGCGATGGCGACGACCGCGCATGAGCGCCGACTGCTGATCGACGGGGAGTGGATCGAGACGGGCGAGTGGATCGAGGTTCGCTCTCCGTACGACCAGTCACTCGTCGGACGTGTTGCGAAGGCGGGAGCCGACGAGGCGCGGCGCGCGCTCGATGCAGCCGAAACAGCAATGCGAGATCCGCTCCCCGCCCATGAGCGGGCCGCCATCCTCGATCGCGTCGCGCGTATGCTCGCCGAGCGGCAAGACAAGGTCGCTCGAACGATCTCGGCCGAGGCCGGGAAGCCGATGAAGGCGGCCCGGATCGAAGCGACCCGCGCGGTCTCGACGTACACCATGGCCGCAGTCGAGACGCGCAAGCTCGCCGGTGACGCCGTACCAATGGACGCCTCTCCCGCGGGTGTCGGCAAGCTCGCGTTCACCCTCCGTGTCCCGATCGGGATCGTCGCGGCGATCTCGCCGTTCAACTTCCCACTGAACCTCGTCGCCCACAAGATCGCCCCAGCGCTGGCCGCGGGCTGTGCGGTCGTCCTGAAGCCCGCCTCTCAGACGCCGTTGTCCGCGCTTCTGCTCGCCGAGCTCGAGATGGAAGCGGGGCTCCCGCCCGGGTGGCTCAACGTTCTTTGCGGCCCCGCCGCGGAGATCGGCGATGTCCTCGTCGAGGACGAGCGGGTGAAGCTGATCACGTTCACCGGGTCCGTTCCCATCGGCTGGAAGCTGCGGGAGCGGGCACCGAGGAAGCGCGTGAACCTCGAGCTCGGGAACGCGACGCCGGTGATCGTCGCGGGCGACGCGGATCTCGACGACGCGGCTTCCCGACTCGCCGGCAATGCGTTCTCGTTCGCCGGTCAGAGCTGCATCTCGGTGCAGCGGATCCATATCGAGCGTCGTGCGTACGACGCGTTCCTCGAGCGCTTCCTTCCTCGCGTCGAGGCGCTCAACGTCGGCGATCCGGCGGACGAGGAGACAGACGTCGGGCCGCTGATCGCGGAATCCGAGCGCGACCGAATTCTCTCCTGGATCGACGAAGCGAAGTCCAGCGGTGCCGAGATACTGACCGGAGGCGTGCTCGACGGCAACCTGCTTCGGCCGACAGTGATCGCCGAGGCGTCGCCGGACGCGAAGGTATCGTGCGAGGAGATTTTCGGGCCTGTCTGCACGGTCTCGGCCTACGACACGCTCGACGAGGCGATCGCCCTCGCGAACTCCACGCGCTTCGGGCTGCAGGCCGGCGTCTTCACCGGCGACATGAAGACGGCGCTGCGAGCCGCGCGAGAGCTCGAGTTCGGCGGCGTGACGGTAAACGAGGCGCCGACCTTCCGCGCCGACCAGATGCCGTATGGCGGCGTCAAGGACTCGGGGAACACGCGCGAGGGCCCGGCCTACGCGATCCACGAGATGACCGAGCAACGCCTCGTCGTGCTCCAGCTCTGATGCCTGACCGGAAATTGGCGCGCAGTCGGGGACGGTCACGACCAAGCCGGGCGCCGTGTCGTGGCCGTCATCCGGCCCGCGGGAATTTCCGGTCAGGCATCTAGGCTTCGTCTCGTGCCGAGACAGAGAACCGAGAGCACAGCCGTCGACCGACCTACGTCCGGTTATGTCGCCCCGCCGGCCAGGGAGCTCAAGCGCGAGCGCAAGATGCTGCTCCAGGTTCGAGAGGAGCGGCTTCGCGACCTCGGCGGTCTGGCCCTGGAGATGTACAAGCGAGACCGGTTCAGCGCGGGTCTCGTCGTCGAGCGCTGCGCGGAGCTCGTCGCGATCGAAGCGCGGGTGCAGGAGATCGACTCGCTCCTCGACGGCAGCGCGCGCATCCGCCGGGAAGGCAGCGCCCTGTGCGTGTGTGGCGCACCGCTGCTGCTCGACGCGCGCTTCTGCGCGACCTGCGGCCGCCCGGCTGGAGGAGGGTCGACCCGCCGCGCGAGCTCCGAGGAGCCGTAGTGGTCGCTCCGGGAAATACGGCGCCGCTTGGCCGGCTGCAAACGCTTCGCATCGCGTCGTCCTCAGTCCTACTCCAGAAAGTGCTGCGCACTTCCTGGGGGCCCCGAAAACCTGCCCCGATATCTACTGATATCGGGGCTCCCTGCGTCCTAGCGCTGCTCGGTTTTCGCTCGGCCAAGCAGCACCGGACTTCCCGGA
>JBBDMN010000220.1:0-15240 GCA_040878305.1 Gaiellaceae bacterium | reverse complement strand
CCCGCTGGAAACGGCGGGTTTCTTGCATCCACGAAGCAATTTGGCGCTAGCGGCGTCGCTTGGCCGGTGCGGGGAGGTATCTGGCGCGCGCAACGGCGCTGCCGTCGACTTCGAGGATCCAGGTCGCACCCTTCTTGAGCTCGAGCGGCCCTTCGATAGGGACCTCGGCCGCGACGAGACCTTCCACGGCGAGCCTCATCACGTCTCCGTGCGTGCAGAGCGCGGCCGGACCGTCGGCGGCGGTCGAAATGATCAGTGCGAGCGCGGCGTTGACCGGGGCGCCCTCGCTCAGCTCGTCGGCTGTCTCGAGGGGCAGGCCGCGTGTTTCCGCCAACGGTTCCAGCGTCTGGACGAAGCGAAGGTACGGGCTCGAGAGAAGGCGCGAGAACGGCTGCGCCTCGAATAGTGTCGTGAGTGCCTTCGCCTGGCGGCGGCCCGCTTTCGTCAACGGCCGAAGGTGGTCGGGCTCCATCCAACGAGTACGGCTCTCGGCCTTTGCGTGGCGAATGAGGTAGACGGGTGTCGTCACTCTCCGGCGGCCTCGGAGAGCGCGATCACTCGAGCGCTTCGAACTGGATGAGCAGCGCGACGTCCCGCATGTAGGTCAGCGCGGCAGGCACGTCCGCGAGAGGCACCCAGCGCACGTCGTCGATCTCGTTCGCGGGTGCGAGGACACCTCCGATCGGTCTCATCTCCCAGTAGCGCACGGTCTTCGTCCGCCTTCGCGCGTCGCGGTACGAGCTCAGCCCGACCTCCCGCTCGAGCCGGCAGCGAAGGCCGGTCTCTTCCTCGACCTCCCGGAGCGCGGCTTCTTGCTCGCTCTCTCCGGGATGGAGCTTGCCCTTCGGGAACGTCCAGTCGTCGTATGCAGGGCGATGTACGAGGACGAGCTCGAGCTGGCCGTCGTCTCCGCTTCGACAGACGAGACCTCCGGCTGCGCGAATCACCTTCCTCGTCACATCCACGTGCGAAGCCTCGGTGACGTGAGCTCCTTCCACGCCCTCTCCCAGCGAGCACGGCTGCGATCCGCGGCGGCCCGCTCGAGCCCGGCGAGCTCCCCCGCTGCGAACACCCCTTGCATCGAACGGCTGCTGCGCGCCCAGTCGCGGAGCCAACTCTCCGCGACGACGGCGTCGTTCAAGTCCCCGAGCACTTCCTGGAGAGCCGCTGCAGCACCGGCAAAGGCGCGTGCCTGCCGGCCGACGAGCGGGCCCACGGCTTCGGCGGCATAGCGGACGCGCTTCGTCCGGATCCGGACGTCGTGCAGATCCTCGTCTGTGGGGACGTCGCCAAGTGCCTTCACGCGCTTCGCGAGCGACCGCCACGGGCGCCGCACGAGACCGGGGAGGATGGTCGGGGCCGGCAGGTCGGCCTCCAGCAGGAGCGGGGGCGCCTGCGCCGCCGCCACCAGGCGATCGAGCAGCGTGAGGTAACGCTCGCTCCGCAGCGTCGAGAGGAGCTCGGTGTGAGTGTCGTCACGAGCCGCTTCCAGCGTTGCGAGCACGCGGGCGACACCGCGGGAGTTTGGCTCCGGGAGCTGCGCTGCCCGCCGCCGCATTCGCCCGAGCATGACGTCGCCGTCACGTACTCCGCCGAGGATGGAGGCGAGCCAGCCGAGCTCGTCGCGTAGCTCTGCGGCCCACAGCGGGTCGATCAGCGAGCCGAACGTCCGCAGATCCGAGCGAAGGCGCCTCGTCGCGACGCGCGCCTGGTGAACGCCCTCGGGATCGGTGTCGAGGCGTATGACCGGGTCGTGTTGAATCAGGCGGACGACCGAGGCGGCGATTGCTCGACGGACGACGTCTCCCGCAGACGCTCCTGAGGAGAGCTCGAGAATCGGGATCTCGGGGAGCTGCGAGGCGCGCGGACCGAGCGCGCGGATGTACTTCGGCGTCGGATCAGGTGCGCCCGCTCCAGCCTGGCGGAAGCGGTCGACGAGCACGTCGATCAATCCGGCGGGCGTCGCGTCTCCGATCTCGACCTCGAGCTCGCGGAAACGGGTTGCGAGGCGGCGTCCCTCGAACACGGACACCTCGTCGTCGACGACGTCTGCGACGAGATTCCCCTCGCCGTCATGGAGCTCCACGCGCCGCCTGACGGTCTTCAAGCTCATCTGCGGTTGGAGCTCGGCCGTCCGGATGAACGCCCGCACGAGATCGACTGCCTCAGCGGGCGGTCGCCGGGCACTCCCGGCGTAGGTGAGCTCGGAGCGCACGAGAAGCGCGCCGTCGCCCTCTGATGGAAGCTTGACCGTCCACCCTTCGCCGACCCGATGCCGGAGGCTCACGCCCCAACGGGCGAGGCGGAGGTCAACCGTGTCGAGATACGTCGTCGAAAGGCGCTCGGGCTCCCTCGATGATGAGGTGATGCCGTCTGCGAGCCCGTCGAGGGCAGGCATCCGGAAAGATGGAGCGGCAGCGAGTTTGACCTCGCGCTCCGCGAATGACCGGTCGGTCCGTGGCTCGCCCATCGTTAGAGGACGCGAGCGACCCTTGCCTCAGCGAGCTCCTGGAGGCGCGCGTGCGCGTCGATCCCGATCTGCGTCGGGATCTTCGACCAACCGTCCGGTCCAAGCTCCCAGGCGAGCACGTCGTCCGCCAGATTGACCACGAGGATCTCCTCGAGCCGTGGCGCCAACTCGGGATCGGTAACCGGAGCGACGCACTCGACGCGGCTCCCGAGGTTCCTCGGCATGAGATCCGCCGAGCCGATCCAGTAGCGGGGACCGCGCGCGTCGCTCCCGAACCGGAAGATGCGCGAGTGCTCGAGGTAGGAGCCGACGATCGAGCGCACGCGAATCGTCTTCGACAACCCCTTCACGCCGGGCCGCAGGCAGCAGATGCCGCGGACGATGAGGTCGATCGCCGCTCCAGCGTTGGAAGCTTCGTAGAGCGCGTCGATGATCTCCGGGTCGGCCAGGCTGTTCATCTTCATGACGATGCGACCGTCCGGCGCGGCCGCTTCCTCACGGATGAGCTCCAGGAGCCGGGGGCGGAGTGTGCCGGGTGCGACGAGGATCTTCCTGTAATCGGCGCCATTCGCGTAGCCCGTGAGGCTGTTGAAGAGGTCGGCCACGTCGGCGGTCAGCTCCGCGTCGGCCGAGAGCAGCCCGACGTCCTCGTAGAGCGTGGCGGTCTCCGGGTTGTAGTTCCCGGTGCCGATATGGCAGTAGCGCTGGATGGTCGCGCCTTCGCGGCGCACGACGAGCACGATCTTGGCGTGGGTCTTGAGCCCCACGACGCCGTACACGACGTGGACTCCCGCCTTCTCGAGCGTCCTTGCCCAGGCGATGTTCGTCTCCTCGTCGCCGCGCGCGGTGAGCTCGACGAGCGCGACGATCTCCTTCCCGGCTGCGGCCGCACGAATAAGGGAGCGCACGATGGGAGCCTCGGCCTCCGCTGACGTCCTGTAGATCGTCTGCTTGATCGCGAGAACGTCCGGGTCGTCGGCTGCCTGGTCGATGAGCGCCTCGACGGACGTCGTGAATCGATCGTAAGGGTGGTGGACGAGCACGTCACCCTGGCGGAGGACCTCGAAGATGTCCCGTGGCTCGCCGCGCAGCGGTGCGAGCTGCGGCGGCGTCACGCCATGCCATGTCTTCGCCTTGAGCGCCGGTCGGTTCAGCTCGGCCAACGACCAGAGGTCGCTGAGGTCGAGCAGGCCGTCTATCACGTACAGATCGGAGCGTTGCAGGCGAAGCTCCCGAAGGAGAGTCAACCGGAGATCCTGTGGAAGTGACGCCGCCACCTCCAGGCGGACGGCCTCCGGCGAGCGCTGTCGGCCGAGGAGCAGCGACTCGAGCGCCTCGAGCAGATCCCCAGCCTCGTCGACCTCCACCTCGAGCTCGGCGTCGCGCGTAACTCGGAACGGATGATGAGTCACGATCTTCATCCCGGGAAACAGCCAGTCGAGATGTGCTGCGACCACCTGCTCGAGCGGGACGAACCGGCGACCGCCCGGCACCTTCAGGAAGCGTGGAAGGCGGGGTGGAATCTTCACGCGGGCGAAGCGCCGAAGTCCGGATGTCCGGTCCCGCACGACGACCGCGAGGTTCAGCGAGAGGTCGGAGATATACGGAAAGGGATGGGCCGGGTCGACCGCCAGCGGCGTCAGCACGGGGTACACGTGCTGCTCGAACACCTCTCGGAGCGCCTCGCGCTGGGGTTTCTTCAGGTCGTCCCAGTCGATGACCTGTACGCCGCCCGCTTTGAGCAGTGGCCGGACCTCTCCCTCGAAGATCCGCGTTTGACGCGCGACGATCTCTTCGACCCGATCCCGTATCGCGTCTAGCTGCTCGCGTGGACTCATGCCGTCCGGCGAGCTGCCTCGGACTTCCGCGACCACCTGCTCACGGAGGCCCGAGACGCGAATCTGGAAGAACTCGTCGAGATTGCGGCTGAAGATGGTGAGGAACGTCGCCCGCTCGAGCGCAGGGCGGGCCTCCTCAGCGGCGAGCGCGAGGACGCGCTCGTTGAAGTCGAGCCACGACAGCTCGCGGTTGAAGAATCGGGACTCAGACAGCGACTCGGTGTGCTCCGACCGGGCCGCGCCGTCAGCATCGAGCTCGGGTGCTCTCTGCGGCTTGCCGCCTTGCTTCGCCTTCATTTGCCTGACACCTCCGCCTCAATATGCGGCAGGGTGAGCGCTGCGCTCCTGATCGAACCCGTCATCGGCCGTAGGGTCCCCGAAGTGTCTCCGGGGAACCCCGTGGGCCCCATTCGTAGGGTTTCTTTCCACAGCGAAGCATCGGCTTGCCAGCCTAGATGCTTGATGGAGCGACGGTGTCGTGCCAGCTCTCAGATCACGCCGGGCTGGGCCAGGGCGACGAGACTGGCGGACAGGCTGCCCAGGTAGATCGTCGAGCGACCCAAGCTCTCGGTGATCGTTCCCGACCGGATGCCCTGCAACGTGAAGTGCTCTGTCGTCAACGCCGTCAGGGGGCCGCTTCGATCACGTGCGTTCGGCTCCACTCGGCAGAGCACGACCGTCGAGTCGGCTCCTCTTGCCGTGAACGGCGAAGGAGGCCTTTCGACCTCCTTCGCCACTCCCCCTTCGCCGCACTCGGCGGCGCCTCCGACCCCTAACCGGAGGCCCTATCTGCTCGCGACTACCCCGACTTCGAGTGCTTGGAGACGCACTTGCCGAACGCGTTCTTCTTGTTCTTGTTCGTCCCGTGCTCCTTGTTGAACGCGTCGATGCTTTGAGCGGTAGTGCCACGCTCGGCCTTGCACTTCTTCGCGGCCTCCGCCTTCTGCTCGTCCGCGTCCTCGCCGGACTGTTCCTTGGCTTTCGACGAGACGCACTTGCCGAACGCGTTCTTCTTGTTCTTGTTCGTCCCGTACTTCTGGTTGAACGCCTCGATGCTTGTCGCGCTGGCGCGCTCGGCCTTGCAGGCCTTCGCAGCATTCTTCAGGTCGGTACCGGTCGGCGGGGCCGCAAAGGCCGCCGGCACGGTGAGAACGAGTAGAGCGGCGATCGTGAGCAGGATCTTCATGCCTGAATTCTCCAGGGGCCGTGAGTTTTAGCGGCTCACATAGAAGACGCGGGGCACGGGTCGCTCTTGCGCGAAAAAGTGTTAGGGATTTGTGAGGTGGGTTGTGCACCGTCGCGTTGTCGGCAACCGTTCGTGAGATGGCGGTCACCGAGACCAGTCACGCCGCGGCGCGGGCGGCGGACGACCTCTATCGCCGGCACGGCAGCGACGTCTATCGATACGCGCTCGCCGTGCTCGGCAACCACGCCGACGCAGAGGACATCACCCAGACGACGTTCCTGAACGCCTACCGCTCCCTCGAGCAGGGTGTTCACCCACGGAAGCCGACGAACTGGCTCCTGACGATCGCCAGCAACGCGATCAAGCAGCGCTTTCGATCTGAGAAGGCGCGCCCGCGCCAGGTCATGCTCGACGATCGGCTCGCAGATACGAGCTCGGACGAGGAGGGGCCGACCGTCGGGGAGCTTCTGACCGCGCTTTCCCGGATCCTGCCGCAACAGCGGCAGGCGATCGTCCTCCGTGAGTTCGAAGGCCGCTCTTACAAGGAGATCGCGGGGATCCTGGGCGTGACCATATCCGCTCTCGAAACCCTTCTCTTCCGGGCGAGGAGGTCGCTCGCCGAGCAGCTCGAGGCCCAGCTCACGTGCACGGAAGCGCAGCAGGCCGTCTCACAGGCCGCGGACGGACGTCTGGCCCGTAAGGAGCGGCGGCGGCTTCGTGAGCATGTCGAAGAGTGCTCCGACTGCGCGCACTTCGCACGGGCGCAGCAACGCCATCGTCGAGCGCTCCGAGGGCTGGCGCTGGTGCCCATCCCTGTCTCGCTGACACTTTTCAAGGGCTTCGAAGGCACTGCTACCGCAGCAACGCTTCCGACGATCGGAGCGAGCGCCGCGATGTCCGGGTCCGGCTTCGGGCTCGGCGCGTCGGGCGCTGCCGGAGGTGGCGTCTTCGCGGGAGGCGTTGCGCTCAAGGCCGCAGCCGTTGTTACCGCCGCGAGCGTCGTGGGCGGGGTCGGGGTGGTCGGTGCGACCGAGGTCGAGCGGAAAGGCAAAGGTAACTCCCCGGTGCTCTCGGAGAGGCCCGGAGAACGTCTCGGACAGGTCGCCCCGCGAGGGGTCCTCGTACCCGGCCGCGGAGTAGCCCGCGGGAAAGCGGATGCGCCGGGTCAGACGACGAAGCCAGAGGGCGCACGGGTGCCGGGAAGAAGCGCAGAGAAGCGTGCGGCCACCCCGCCCAAGCGAGGCGCCGAGGCCAAGGCCACCGCGCAGGACAAGGGCGATCGTCAGAACCCGCGCGTGCAAGGACGAGAGAATGCACAGACCCGTAGCCAGAGGCTCGGGACGACGAAGGCTCCGCTTCGTGCTCAGTCCAGTCGCGCGGAAAAGACCAAGTCCAGCTGATACGCGCCTCGAGGCACGTTCGGACTGTGCGACGCCCCCTCAGCTCCGCCGGGCGATGGTGATCGTCACCACGCTGCCCTTCGACCTGCTCGAGCCTCCCGCGGGAGCCTGATCGAGGACGACGCCGTCCTCGTCGACGTTGTCCGTCGGCTCGTCGACGACCGTGACGTCGAACCCAGCCGACTCCAGCTCCTCGCGCGCGGCCTGCTCCTCGAGTCCGACCACGTCCGGAACGGTCACCTTTGCCGGCCCCGTCGACACGGTGAGCGTGACGGTCTGACCCTCGCGAACGTCTGTCCCCGGCGCCGGGGACTGCCGTATGACCGTCCCCTTCGGTCGAGGCGACTCGATCGGCTTCTGAGTTACTCGCAGCCCGAGCTCGCGCAGGCGGCTCCGAGCCTCGGATGATCTCGCGCCGACGAGGTCTGGCACGGTGATGGTTTGCTGAGCGGGAGGGGTGGCGATCTCGAGCCTCACAACCGAATCCGGACCGACCTCTGCGCCCGCGCGCGGCACCTGGCTTACCACGGTCCCCACAGGCTCGGTCGACTCGACGGGGCGCGTCTCCGGCTGAAGTCTTGCGTCCGTGAGGATTTCAGCGGCCTCGTCGGCGGTCAGCCCGACGACTCCGGGAACCGAGATTCGCTCCGGGCCACCGGACACGACGAGAACGACGATGGTGCTCGGCGGAACTCTCGACCCGGGTGCCGGCGTTTGTTGCAGGACCTCTCCGCGAGGTCGGTCGGAGGCGACCCGGCGAAACCGGACGCGCAAGTCCGCCTGCTCGAGGCGTGATCGTGCCTCGGGAAGCGTCGAGCCCGTGACGTCCGCAACGGTCTTCGTGGCCGCCGGTGCCGTCGTGTCGGTGGTCCCGGTGGTCGATCCGATCGGCGCGGTCGTCGTGTTCGTGGTCGAAGACGCCTCGGAGTCGTCCTTCAGAGTCGTAGCCAGCCAGATGCCCGCAGGAATGAGCAAGACCGCGATGAGAGTGAGAAGCAACCCGGGCCCGAGATTCGGCGGAAATCGGCCAGTGCGCGGATCTTCGACCGGCGGTCGGCGAACGGGATCGTCCTGCTGCAGGACGATCGTGCCGGCGTCGTCCGGCTCTGCAGGTCGAGTCCGCGGCGCCTTGACGCGATACTGCTCCGCGACCGGCCACTCCTCGCCGGAAAGCGTGGTCTCCTCGTCCGGTGTAACGCCGTCGCCGTCCTGCGGGGGTTCTCGCCTCGGGCCCATGCTCGACGGAAGTTCCCGTTTGCGGCGAGTGGGAAACGAGCTCGAGGCTAGGTCGGCTGGTGTGCGCTCGCGGGCGAGACATTGACGTCAGGCCGGCGGTCGCCCGTCTCGCCTTCACAGCAGCCGATCTTGAATCGGCACCGCGGACACTGGAACGTCGCATGCCGCCACTCCATCCCGGCACCGCAGCGCAGGCAAGTCTCGACGGAGGCCGGGGCTGAATCGATGCTCACGCGGTCACCGTAGCCTGCGAGGGGGACGGCTACGAACGGAAAACGAGAGAGGGCCCGGCGAACCGGTGCCCTCTCTCGCAATGCAGGTCTGTCGAGCTACGCGACGAGGACGCGGTCGCTGCCAGCGACAACGTTGCCGCTGGTGATCTTGGGCTCGTTGGGGATCAGCGTCATGAAGTTCTCGTCGCGGATCCACGCGGCGACGACCTTCGTCGACTCTGCACCCTGCTCAGGCGTCTCGAAGAGACCGAGCGAGCTGAAGATGCCGTTGCCGGCCTCGATCAGGAAGTAACCCTTGAATCCAGGCAGCTTGTTCAGCTTGGGGACGAGGGTCTCGTTGACCTTGGTGGTCAGCTCGAGCGTACGATTCTGGTCCACACCGTCGTAACGGCGAATGGTCGCATGCATGTGGTGCTCCTTCTGCTCATCTTTCAGGGCAGAGAGTCCAAAGCGAACCCTCTGCTGCGCTCAGGCCGGGTGTGACAGCCGGGAAAGTGCAGAGCCCCGACGGCTTCAAAGCTAGGCCAATGCGCTTCGGGCATCCTACCTGCGATTCCCGCGCGCCGTTTCGTGTAGTCGCGAGACGCGCCGCAATCGCGCTCACCAGCTCACCGTAGGCCGAAAGGAGGACGGCTACGATGGGCCACGCGGCGCCGTGGCCGAGTGGTTAGGCAGAGGCCTGCAAAGCCTCGTACAGCGGTTCGAGTCCGCTCGGCGCCTCTACCCGGTTTCATCGGCACGCCTTTTGGAAAGGATGATCGCATGGCCGAGTTTTCGATCGTCAACCTGCGCACGGATGTGGAGGATTCCGCTCCGAAGTTCGGATTCGCGCCGGCGCTCGAAGCGAGGTTTGCGAAGACCGCGCTCGAGTCGAAGCATCTCGGCGTCAGCTACCAGCGCATCGCGCCGAACGAGATCTCTCCATTTGCCCACCGGCATGGGGAGCAGGCCGAGGAGCTCTACGTCATCGTCGGTGGCAGCGGGCGGGTCACGCTCGACGACGAGTATCGGGACGTGCGGGAGTGGGACGTCGTGCGCGTCGCGGGGCCTGTCCTGCGCTCGTTCGAAGCCGGCTCGGAGGGGCTCGAGCTACTCGCGTTCGGAGAGATTCATCCCCAGGACGCCGAGATCGTCAAGCCCGAAGAATCGGAGTCCTGACCGTTCAGGAACGGGTGCGCGCCGGACAGCGCCAGTACTGGTAACCGCGCCGGCTCAACTGGAACGTGCAGTCGGCGACGAGGCTCGGATGACCCGTGAGAAATCCTTCGCTGCAGGCGCGCCACTCACTTCTGTCTCCTGCCGGTGACTGTACGACCTCGCAGGAGCCGACGATGCCTGACTTGTCGAGGACGCCCTTCTGCTGCGCGACGACGAGCACCGCGGCGACGAGCACGACGACGACGACGATCTTGCCAAGCACCTAGTACCGCCTTGTCGGAAGTACCCGAGTATCGGCAGTTTCGGCGGTGAACTGGATACCGAGCTAGAGCGGCAGGACAGTAGGGTTACGCGATGACGGCGATTCGCATGGACGGCAAGGCCCTCGCGGCGAAAGTGCGCGCGGAGGTGGCGGAGGAGCTCAAGGCGTTCGGCGGATCGGCCTGTCTCGCGACTGTGCTGGTGGGCGACGATCCGGCCTCGCACGTGTACGTCGGTTGGAAGCACGATGCCGCGGCGGAGGCCGGAATCGAGACGCGCGACCACCGGTTACCGGAGGCGACTACAGAGGCCGAGGTGCTCGAGCTGGTCGAGGAGCTCAACGCTGACGACGCCGTTGACGGGATTCTCGTGCAGCTTCCGTTGCCAGAGCACATTGACGATGCGCGTGTGACGCGTTCGGTCGACCCGGCGAAGGACGTGGATGGTCTTCACCCCCTGAACGCCGGGCGACTTTTCCTCGATGAGCCTCTCTACGTTCCCGCGACACCCCTCGGAATCATGGTGCTGCTTGCGGAATATGACGTCGAGCTCGAAGGGAAGAACGCCGTGGTCATCGGACGAAGCGAGCTCGCCGGCAAGCCGATGGCGATGCTCCTCCTCGCCAAGAACGCGACAGTCACCATCTGCCATTCGCGGACAGTCGACCTGGCGGCCCACACGCGGGAGGCGGACATCCTGATCGCCGCCGTCGGGCGCGCCGGACTGGTGACGCCTGACATGGTGAAGCCTGGGGCCGCCGTCGTGGACATCGGCATCAACCGAACCGATGCCGGGCTCGTCGGCGACGTCGATCCCGCCGTCGCAGAAGTGGCAGGTCTCCTTACCCCGGTTCCCGGGTCGGTCGGCCCGATGACGATCGCGATGCTCCTCCGCAACACGCTCACCGCGGCGCGGCACCGGCGCGCAGGGCTTGCGGTGTCCGGCTCGTAGGCGCTACGGTTCGGCCCGTTCAGGCCATCGACGTCGATCGCACGGCGGGTCGGCGTCTTCGCTGTAGGAGGACGTACGTGGAGCAGGGCACCGTCAAGTGGTTTTCGAACGAAAAGGGCTACGGCTTCATCGAGCGCGAGGGAGGCGAAGACGTGTTCGTCCACTTCTCCGCGATCGCGATGGAGGGCTTCAAGACCCTCACCGAGGGTCAGCGCGTGGAGTTCGAGGTCGTGCAGGGTCCCAAGGGTGCCCAGGCCGCGAACGTCATGGCAGCGACGAGCTGACCGGACCCGTATCGACGTAGCGACGGGCTCCCGGAAGGGAGCCCGTTCCTTTTGAGAGGATCGAGGCATGGCCATATCCCGAGAAGAAGTGCTCCACGTCGCCGGACTCGCGTGGCTCGCGCTCACGGACGAGGAGGTCGATCGGCTCACGGGCGAGCTCGACAAGATCCTCGACGCGGTCGGAATTGTCGCCGAGCTCGACCTGGCGGACGTGCCGCCGACGTCCCATCCGCTCGATCTCGTCAACGTCTGGGACGAGGACGTCCCGCGCGAGTCGCTCCCGCTCGAGGACGTGCTCGCCAACGCGCCCGAGGCCGAGAACGGGCACTTCCGGGTTCCGACATGGCGTTAGCGGTCGACACCCTCAGGCTCACCGCAGAAGGGGCGAAGGCCCTCCTCGAGGGCGGAGAGATCTCGGCCGCAGAGCTCCGCAGCGCGTATCTGGACGCAATTGCCGAGCGTGATGGTGAGCTCCACTGCTTCCTGCGAACGGTTGACGAGACGGAGGAAGACGGTATCCCGATCGCGCTGAAGGACGTCATCTCGACAAAAGGCGTCGAGACGACCGCCGGCTCCAAGATCCTCTCGGGCTACGTCCCGGTCTTCGACTCGACGGTGGCCGCGCGCTGCAAGGACGCAGGGTTACAGCTCCTCGGAAAGACCAACACGGACGAGTTCGCGATGGGTTCGTCGACCGAGAACTCGGCCTTCGGCCCCACACGCAACCCGTGGGATCCCTCGCGTGTGCCCGGCGGCTCGGGCGGAGGCTCGGCAGCGGCGGTCACGGCCGGGATGACGCCGTGGGCGCTCGGATCCGACACCGGCGGCTCGATCAAGCAGCCGTCCGCACTGTGCGGGAACGTTGGTCTGCGGCCGACCTACGGCAGCGTGTCGCGCTACGGGATCGTCGCATTTGCGTCGAGCCTCGACCAGGTCGGTCCGGTGGCGAAGACCGTGCGCGACATCGCGCTCCTCTACTCGCTCATCGCTGGGCCCGACCCGCAGGACTCGACGACCGCCGAGCTCCCCGAGCCGGTCGAGCTTCCCCAGGGTGACTCGCTCGCCGGCATTCGCATCGGCGTGCCGACCGAGCTGAACGAGGCCGAGGGAATCGAGCCCGGCGTGCGGGAGGCGGTGCGGAAGGCGATCGAGCTCGCCGAGAGCCTGGGGGCTGAGGTGGGGGAGTGCTCGCTTCCGCGCTCGGTTCGTTACGGCCTGCCCTGCTACTACCTCATCGCACCGGCCGAGGCATCCTCGAACCTCTCGCGCTACGACGGCGTCCGCTTCGGGCCGCGGTCCGTAGGCGAGAGCTACCAGGAGCTGGTCGAGCGAACACGCGACGAGGGGTTCGGAGACGAGCCAAAACGCCGGATCATGCTGGGGACGTACGCCCTCTCGGCCGGGTACTACGACGCGTTCTACGGGCAGGCGCAGAAAGTTCGAACGCTGATCATCGAAGAGCATCGCCAGGCATTCGAGCGCTTCGACGTCCTCGCCTGTCCGACCTCGCCGACCGTCGCGTTCCCGATCGGCGAGCGAGCCGCTGACCCGCTGGCGATGTATGCGAGCGATCTGCTGACGATTCCTTCCTGTCTCGCCGGCTTGCCCGGGCTCTCGATTCCCTGCGGACTCTCGGAAGGCCTTCCCGTCGGGCTGCAGCTCATCGGACCTCAGTTCGGGGAAAACGTCCTCTTTCGCACCGGACACGCGCTGGAGCAGGCGATCGGGTTCGACACGGTTCCGACGAGGTGGCGCTCGTGACCTGGGAGGCGGTCATCGGCCTGGAGGCACACGTCCACCTGAAGACACGGTCGAAGATGTTCTGTCGCTGCCCGGTTGGGTTCGGTGCTGAGCCGAACACGCAGACGTGCCCGGTCTGCCTCGCCTTCCCGGGCGCGCTTCCGGTCGTGAACCGCACCGCCGTCGAGTGGACGATGAAGCTCGGGCTCGCGCTCGGTTGCGAGATCGCCGAGCACGCGGTCTTCTCGCGCAAGAACTACTTCTACTTCGACAACCCCAAGGGCTATCAGATCTCGCAATATGATCTTCCATCTTGCATAAACGGAAAAATGATCGTTCCAACTGCGGAAGGCGACCGTGTGATAGGCATCGTGCGCGCGCACCTCGAGGAGGATGCGGCCAAGACCGTCCACGTAGGCGGGCGAACGGGCAGGATCCGGGGCGCCGACTACTCGCTCGTCGACTTCAACCGAGGCGGGACGCCGCTCGTCGAGATCGTGACGGCGCCGGACATCCGTTCGGCCGAGGAGGCCAAGCGCTTTCTACAGCTCCTGCGCCAGACGATCGTCGAGCTCGGGATCTCGGATGCGGAGATGGAGAAGGGGACGCTGCGTGTGGATGCGAACGTCTCAGTCCGCCCCGAGGGCTCTGAGGAGCTGCGGACGCGAACGGAGCTCAAGAACATGAACTCCTTCAACTTCATTGCCCGCGGGATCGATGCCGAGATCGAGCGACAGATCGGGGTGTGGGAATCAGGCGGGGAGGTGCGGCAGGAGACGTACGACTTCGACGCTGCGACCGGCGCTCTCACGCCTCATCGCGCAAAGGAGGACGCGGACGACTATCGCTACTTCCCGGAGCCCGATCTTGTCCCGATCGAGCCTCCGGCAGAGCTCGTCGAGCGCCTTCGCTCCGAGCTGCCCGAGCTTCCCGCTGCTCGGATCCAGCGCCTCGAAGGAGAGCTCGATCTCGAGCGCGCGACGGTCCTCGTGACGGGCGGTCTCGACCGGTTGTGGGGAGACACGGTCGCCGAGGGCGCCGACAAGGTCGCTGCGGCGAACGTGATCGCGAACAACCTCGTCGGTGCCGGCACCGATCCGGCGGTTGTCTCCGCGAGGGAGCTGGCGAGGCTCGTCGAGGCACGCGACCGGATCCCGCGAGCCGCCTTCGACGAGGCGATCTCGAAGCTCGGCGATCCCGGCTTCTCCGCCGACCAGTATCTGGCGCAGGAGGCCGTGTCCGACGAAGGCGAGCTGGAGCCGATCGTCGCGCGGATCCTTGACGCGAACCCAGGCCAGGTGGAGGCGTATCGAGGCGGCAAAGATGGCCTGCTCGGTTTCTTCGTGGGGCAGGTCATGAAGGAGACCGGGGGGAAGGCAAATCCGCGCGTCGTCTCCGAGCTCGTCCGAGCCCGACTCTCGCGGTAGTCCGAGGGCCGGGCATGTCCGGCCCTTACACCTTTCCTGATTGAACCGGTCCGGCATGCGCGCCGAACCAGGCGCGTCCTGTCTCTGGGAAAGGGGAACGTATGAAGGGGAAAGCAGCACTATTCGTGCTCCTCGGGGTGGTCATCGCTGCGATTGCAGCCGCCGCCTTCGTGGGTGCAACCGGCCCGTCGCGGGCCACAGCCTCGAGTCACCGGGAAGCACCGCTGATCTCGGATGACCCGGCGGCCGACAACACGGACATCTATGCGTTCGTGAGCCCGAACGATCCAACCACGTCCTTCGACGAGTCGACGACCGTCACGATCCTCGCGAACTACATTCCGTTCGAGGATCCGGCGGGTGGGCCGAACTACTACAAGTTCGACCCGACCGTTCTCTACGAGCTCAAGGTCGACAACAACGGCGACGCGGACGAGGACGTCGTCTACCAGTTCCGGTTCAAGACCACGGTCTTGAAACCGAACACGTTCCTCTACAACACCGGTCCGATCAGCACGCTGGCGGAGCAAGCCGCGAACCTGAGCGTCAAGCAGACGTACACGGTGACGAGGGTCGTGCGGAAGGCGGGCAACTCGACGACGAGCGCGGTTCTCGGCTCGGACCTGCCCGTGCCGCCGGCGAACATCGGCCCTCGATCGAACCCGACGTACTCGACGGCGCAAGGGGTTGCCAACCTCGACGGTCGGAAGTTCTTCGCCGGACCGAGGGACGATCCGTTCTTCGTCGACCTCGGCTCGATCTTCGATCTCGGCGGGCTGCGGCCGGCACCGTTCAACATGGCTCACGTGATCCCGCTCGCGAACGAGGCGGGCAGGGATGGCGTGCTCAACTACAACACGCACACAGTCGCGATCCAGGTGCCGAAGACGGATCTCCTCCAGGCGCCTGCAGCGAACGGCACGATCGGGATCTACGCCACGGCAAGCCGGCCGAAGATCCGAATCCTTCGCGGGGACGGGACGTTCGATGCGAACGGACCCATGGTGCAGGTCTCCCGGCTCGGGAACCCGCTGATCAACGAAGTGGTCATCCCGC
>JBBDMN010000219.1:7446-15315 GCA_040878305.1 Gaiellaceae bacterium | reverse complement strand
GGGACCCGGGCGCGGAAGGCCTGACGTTTCTCCCCTACCTCCAGGGCGAGCGCACCCCACACGCGGACCCGAGCGCCCGGGGCGCGTTTACGGGCCTCTCCCTTCGCCACGATCGCGGCGCTCTCGTCCGCGCCGTGCTCGAGGGCGTCGCCTACGGCCTGCGTGACTCGCTCGAGCTCCTGCGGGGGCTCGGCGTCACACCCGAGAAGGGCCGGGTGTCGGGCGGCGGCGCGCGCAGTCGCCTCTGGCTCGAGATTGTGGCCTCCGTACTCGGCCTGCCGGTTGAGCTCACGGTCGTCGAAGAGGGGTCGGCTTTCGGCGCGGCGCTCCTCGCCGGCGTTGCGGGCGGTGCCTTCGCGGACGCGCCCGAGGCCGTAGCGGCCTGCGTGCGAGCGCGCGACTCAATCGAGCCGAACCCGGCCTGGGCGTCGGTGTACGAGGAAGGTTACGCTCGCTTTCGCGCCTTGTACCCCGCTATACGAGGAGTGGAGGAGCCATGACGGATCTGCACGGAAAGGTCGCCTTTGTCACAGGCGCGAGCCGTGGCATCGGCGCCGCTGTCGCGCGAGCGCTCTCGAGCGAGGGAGTCGGGCTTGGACTCGCTTCGCGGAGAGGGGACGATCTCGGACTCGCCGACACACTCGGTCTCTCCTGCGACGTCCGGCACCTCGATCAGGTCGAGGCCGCGGTCGCTGAGACGGTCGAGCGCTTCGGCAGGCTCGACATCTGCGTCGCGAACGCCGGCGTCGGCTCGTACCACTCGCTCGCGGACACGCCGGTCGAGCACATCGAGGAGATGATCGACGTCAATCTGAAGGGGACGATCTACGCGATCCGAGCCTGCGTCCCACACCTGGTCGCGAGCGCGGAGGGCGACATCGTCACGATCGCCTCGGAGGCAGGCCGTCGCGGTCTCCCCGGCGAGGCCGTCTACTGCGCCTCCAAGTTCGGCCAGGTCGGTCTCACGCGCGCACTCGACCACGAGCTGCGCGAGCACGGCATCCGCTGTACGAACGTCTGCCCCGGGGGCGTTGCGACGGACTTTGCATTGGCCGACGGTTACGGGCGGCCACCCGAGGTGCTAGCGGGGATGATGTCAGCCGAGGACGTTGCCGATGTCGTGCTTTTCGTGTTGACGCGGCCTCGCGCCTATCGCATCCTCGAGACCGCGCTGCGGCCGATAACGGAGGCGTCGTGGGGGTAGTTCGCTTGGGCATCCTCTCGACGGCGCACATCAACCGGCTGGTGATTCCGGGCGCACATGCCTCCGACAAGATCGAGTTGATCGCGGTCGCGAGCCGCGACCAGAGCAGGGCGGAAGCGTATGCACGGGACTGGGAGATCGAGCGCGCCTACGGCTCCTACGACGCGCTGCTCGAGGATCCGGACGTCGAGGCCGTCTACATCTCGCTACCCAACACGCTGCATTGCGAGTGGTCGATCAGAGCGGTCGAGGCAGGTAAGCATGTCCTCTGCGAGAAGCCGCTGAGCCGCCACGCCAAGGACGTCGAGCAGGCTTACGACGCGGCCGAGCGAGCCGGCCGCCTGCTCAGCGAGGCGTTCATGTACCGGCACAACCCGCAGACGAAACGGCTCGCCGAGCTCGCACGCGAGGGTGCGATCGGCGAGCTTCGCCTCGTCCGCTCCTCCTTCAGCTACTCGCTCTACGAGGCGGACAACATCCGCCTGCGGACCGACGTCGAGGGCGGCAGCCTCATGGACGTCGGCTGCTACTGCGTCAGCGGGTCGCGACTGCTCGCAGGCGAGCCGCAGGACGTGCTCGGCAGGGCCTACACTGGCCCGACCGGCACCGACTGGGTGTTCGCGGGCAGCATGGGGTTCCCGGGCGACGTCTTCGCCCACTTCGACTGCGGCACCTCCCTTCCGGAGCGCGACGAGCTCGAGGCGGTCGGCACCGAGGGTTCGCTGTTCCTGGACGACCCGTGGCACTGCCGAACGCCCGTGATCGAGCTGCGGCGGGACGGCAAGGTGGAACGTATCGAGCTCGACGCGGTCGACTCGTACCGGCTCGAGCTCGAGAACCTCAGTGACGCGATCCGCGGCGAAGCGCCGCTCCTGCTTGGCCGCGATGACGCGGTCGCGCAAGCGCGGACGATCGAGGCGCTCCACCGCTCCGCCGAGACCACCGCTAACGTGACTCTGCGCTGACGCGCCGAGCCTCCGCGGGCTGAAGGCTAGCCCGACACCTCGAAGCTCCCGCTCATCGTGCTGGCGTGCGGGTCGCAGACGAACGTGTACGTGCCCGGCGTGAAATCGACATCGAAGCTCTGCGTACCTTCCTCCTCGACGCTCGTGCTCACGTCGCCGCCATCCGGGCCGGTGAGGTGGAAGTTGTGGATCGAGGCCAGATCCTCGACCTCGAGCACGTAGCTCCCGGGCGGGATCGTCCCGAGCTCTCCGCCGTCCGCGGTCGTCATGCTGATGTCGAAGCCGGGCCCGACGGTGCCCTTGAGCACGGTGCCGGAGGACGGAGTGGTCTCCGTCGTGTCCGTCGTTTCGGTGATCGTCTCCGTGTTGCCGTCGGTCGCCTCGTCGTCCCCACCGCACCCCGCGGCGGCGAGGGCGAAAGCGGCGAGTGCCCCGGCGAGCACGAATCGCATTCCCTTCATTACAACGCTCCTCCTTGGTCGGTCGCTCGACGATACGTCAGGACGCACAGCTCGGATTCCGACTACCGTCCTCGCGTGGAGGTCTCGCAGATCGAGCCCGGGCTCTGGCGCTGGACGGGGTACCACAAGGAGTGGAACGACGACGTCGGCTGCGTCTTCTGCGAGACGGACGACGGGATCGTCCTCGTCGACCCGCTCGTCCCGCCAGAGGATGCGGACCGCTTCTGGGACGCCCTCGACCGAGACGTCGAGCGGCTCGGGGGCCGCGTGCACGTCCTCGTGACGATCTTCTGGCACACGCGGAGCACGACCGCGATGGTCGACCGCTACGGCGCACGGGTGTGGGCACCGACGACCTCTCGAGCGGCGGTCGCGCGGCGCGCCCGGGCTGTAACGGACGTGTTCCGGCCCGGGGATCGCCTTCCCGGTGGGATCGAAGCGTTCGGTACAGCGCGTCGTACAGAGGTCGTCTACTGGATTCCGTGGCATCGAGCACTCGTGCCTGGCGACGTCCTGGTCGGCGACAGCGAGGCCGGCGTTCGCATGTGCCCGGAGTCGTGGCTTCCGCCCTCGACGGGGCACCGGGAGCTCGCGGCGTCGCTGCGGCCGCTCCTCGAGCTTTCGGTAAAGCGCATCCTCGTATCGCACGGCGAGCCGGTGCTCACGGATGCCAAAGACGCGCTCGCTGCCGCTCTTCGCTGACCGTAGACTCGGGCGGGCAAAGTGCTCTGGCTGTGGATTCTGATCGGCGTCGTCGTCCTTCTCGGGATCTTCGTGGTGCTCGGGTACAACCGGCTCGTCCGCCTGCGCAACGAGGTCGACACGGGCTGGGCGAACATCGACGTCCAGTTGCAGAGGCGCGCCGACCTGATCCCGAACCTAGTCGAGACCGTTCGCGCGTACGCGGCGCACGAGCGAGCGGTGTTCGACGAAGTCACTCACGCCCGCGCACAGCTCCAGCGGGCCGGGACTCCGGGAACGGCAGCCGAGGCGAATGAGGGACTGACGGCCGCAGTCGGACGACTCTTCGCCGTCGCCGAGGCGTATCCCGAGCTCAAGGCATCGGAGAGCTTCCTCTCGCTCCAGGAAGACCTGACCGACACCGAGGACAAGATCAGCGCGGCGCGCCGCTATTACAACGCGACCGTGATGCGCTTCAACACGGGCGTGCAGAGCCTTCCGTGGCTGCTCGTCGCGAAGCCGCTCGAATTTCACCAGCGCGAGTTCTTCTCAGCCCGGGGTGACACTTCGCTGCCGCAGGTGTCCTTCGCCGTTGGGGCTCCCCCAGAGCTGCCTTGACGCTTCAGGAGCAAATTCGGTCGAACCGCCTGCGGAGCTGCATCGTCGTCTTCGGCTTCGTCCTCCTGCTTGCTGTCCTGGCCGGCCTGATCGGCCTGGCGCTCGACGTCTCGCTCGGCGTCGTCGCACTCGGCTTCGCCGCGATCTACGGGATCTTCGGGCTCGTGCGCTCACGGAGCCTGATCGCCAGCTTGACGCATGCGCAGGAGATCTCGCCCGAGGTTGCCAAGCCCCTGCGGAGGCTCGTCGAGAACGTCTCCATCGCTGCCGGTCTCGCTGCAACGCCGGAGGTGCGCATCGTCGAGGACGCCGCCCCGAACGCGTACGCCGCCGGCCTACGACCGGAGAAGAGCTTCGTCGGTGTGACGACCGGGCTGCTCGCGACGATGCCGCAGCGAGAGCTCGAAGCTGTGCTTGCCCACGAGGTGTCGCACATCCGCAACCGCGACACGTACCTGATGACGATCGCCACCGTGTTCGCCGGGGTGATCGCGCTGATCGCCGATGTCGGCTTTCGCGCAATGGCCTACGGCGGGCGCTCGCGGAGAGGAGGCGCGCTGGTGATCGTCGTCGCGATCGTCGGCTTCATCCTCGCTCCCTATGCAGCTCTGCTCCTGCGGATGAGTCTCTCGCGACGTCGCGAGTTCCTCGCCGATGCCGGCGCCGCCGAGATACTCAACGACCCCGAGGCGATGGCTTTGGCTCTCCGGCGACTTGCGCAGAACTCGACAACGATCAAGTACGCCGAGGCCTCGACGGCCCACCTGTGGGTCGAGAGCCCGACCGATCGCGTGGATTCCGAGCGTCGCGGCGTCCTCGCCCTCACGAGCTGGTTCAACACGCATCCGGCGATGGATGCGCGGATCGCCGCCCTCGAGGAGGCCGGCGGCTTCAGGCTTCCGGACGAGCTCCCCGCCGACGCGGCTTTCGGCCACGAGCACGGCATCGTTTGACTGGCCGGCGCGCGAAAATCCCTGAAGCCGTCGGCTTCGCCGCCGGGTCGCTGCGTCTTTCTGGCGCATTCCGAGTACGCAAGAATCTCTGAGGTCTTCCCCTTGCAGCCGCGGCGTTCCCTTATAACGTCAGGTCCCTGGTTCGCTTTCCGGGAGACTTAGCCTAAGCGAGGGAAATTTGCGTTCAGCTTGCAGGCGATTTGGGTCGATAATGGTTCGGCCGTGAAAAAGAGACGTATCGGCCGCCGTCGAGGGAGGGGCAACGGGCTACCGGCCTCTGCCCTCGAGCTGGCGCTCTACCCTGCTCTCCAGGAGGGACGCTGGCAGGTCCCGGATCGGTTCAACTTCGCGAAAGACGTCGTCGAGGCGCTGGGAGACGATCCAAAGCGACAAGCGGTGACGTTCATCGGGAAGGACGGGATCATCGAGCCCCGGACCTTCCACCTGCTCGCCGAACGCAGCGCGCGGTGGTCCTGGCTGCTCCGCGAGCGCGGTGTGCGGCCCGGCGATCCCGTGCTCGTCATGGTCGGCACGAGTGTCGACTGGCTCGAGATCATGCTCGCTTGCCTCAAGGTCGGCGCGATCGTGGTTCCCGCGTCACCGACGCTGTCGCGGGAGAACCTGCGCAGCCGACTGACGATGACCGGCGCCGAGCTCGTCATCGCGGACGGCGCTTCCGAAAACGAGATCGCGCGAACTCCCGACCGGCCGCAGGTCCTCTACGTCGACGAGGGAAAGCAACTCCTCCAGAGCGTTGCCGAGGAGGCTCCGACCCACAGCACCTCGTCGCGTGACATCGCCTTCGTCCTCGCAACTGCAGGGACCGCGGGACAGCCGAAGCTCGTCGGGCACTCCCACGGCTCGACGTTCGCAGCACGCGTGCCCGCCGAGCACTGGCTCGATGCCGGGCGCGGCGACGCAGTGTGGTGCACCGCAGGAGCCGAGTCGGCAGACGCAATCTGGCATACGCTCCTCGGGCCGTGGTCCCGCGGAGCCGAGACGCTCCTGCACGACGGTGTGTTCGATCCTCTCGAGCGACTCGACCTGATCTACCGGCTGGGGGTCACGATCCTCTGCCAGACGCCCGCCGAATACGCCGCGCTGGCGGAGCTCCGCGAGCTGGGACGATTTAGGCCGCCGCAGCTGCGCCGTCTGGTCTCGACAGGCGAGCGCTTCGATCCGGATGTCGCAGCCGTCTTCGAGGAAACGTGGGGCCTCACGATCCACGACGGTTATGGGCAAGCAGAGACCGGCATCGTTGTCGCCAACAGCGGCGAAGCCGGCTTCAAGCCCGGTTCGATCGGACTCCCGCTGCCGGGCCATCAGGTCGGAGTCATCGATGACCAGGGGAACGAGCTCCCGCCGGGTGTGGAAGGCGAGCTCGCCGTACGTGGACGGCCTCCGTCGCTCTTTGCGGGTTACTGGGAGTCGCCGGACGAGACAAAGGCCGCGTTCCGTGGGGACTGGTACGGGACGGGCGACATCGCCACGGCCGACGAAGACGGATTCCTGTGGTTCGACAGCCGTGCTGCCGACGTGATCACGAGTCGAGGCTCCCGCTTTGCACCGTACGAGGCCGAGCGCGCGCTGAGCGCGCAAGCGACGGTCGCAGAGAGTGCCGTGGTCGGCGTGCGCGACCTGGAGCGCGGTGGACAGTTCGTGAGGGCGTTCGTCGTGCTCGCGCCCGGGGTCGAGGAATCGGATCAGCTCGAGGCGGAGCTGCGACACGACGTCGGCCAGCTGCTGCCTGAGGAGGAGATCCCGCGAGACATCGAGTTCGTCGATGCGCTGCCGACCGCGCCGGGCGGCAAGCTTCGGCGCCTCGAGCTCCGCGAGCGCCTCGTCGTGGGCCGCCCACTCTGGGAGATGCCTCCCACCTCTGAGGCGGAGTCTGGGACGGAACCCGACCCGTGGAGAGGCATGCTCGATGCGTGGGCGCCGCCGGAGGTCGAGCCCGAGCAGCACGCACCGACGCTCGAGACGTTGCCCGACTACATCGTCGAGCCGACGCCAGAGCCCCATCCGGTTCCCGAACCGGCACCCGAACCGATCGCCGAAGCCGCTCCCGAAGCGGCGCACGGCGATGCCTCCGGCCCTGCGTCAATCGAGGCGATCGAGGCACCAATCGAGCCACTTGTCGAATCGACGCTCGAGGAGGCGCCAGAACCTGCATTCGAACCGTGGCCCGAACCCGAACCGCTCGCGGAGGCCATACCCGAGTCGCTCGCCGACGCCGTACCTGAGCCAGAGTCGGAGCCGGAACTCGACCCCGGGCCAGAGCCGGAGCAGCGCGGCGTCGTCGAGCCTGCCCCGGAGCCGGAACCCGAGCCCGAACCGGAACCGGAACCCGAGCCTTCCCCGGACCCCGAGCCGATGCCGCAAGGGGTGTGGCTGCAGGTGCCGGCGCTCGAAGCGAAGCCGGCGCCAGAACCATGGCCGGAACCGGAACCGGAACCCGACGTTACGCCCGATCGCGAGCTCGAGCCCTCTGCCGCGGCCGAAGCCGAGCCACTGCCCGAATACATCGTCGAGCCCGGCTCGGTCGCCGAGAAGCCGCCCGCTCCGGTCGTGAATGCCGTGCCGGCCGCAAAACCCGTTACCGCGGCGGATTTGGAGCCCGAGCCGGATCCGGGCCCTTTGCCCGATTACATCGTCGACCCCTCGAAGCCCTTGCGGCAGGTCGCGAAGGCGCCTGACCCCGTCCCTGAAACCAAGCCTCTGTGGCCAACACCTGCGTTCGCCGTGCCGCGTGAGCCGACCGCCGACTCGGAGTCGGACGATCCGCCACTCATGCTCGGCCTCCCGCCCCTCGCCGACTTCCCAGCGCCCAGGGAATCGGACCCCGCGGAGGATGGATCGGATCAGGAGTCCGACCGCGGGGCAGCGCGGACTTCAAGGGGTCGCGCTCCCAAGCCGAGCCGCCGCGGAAAACGCGACCGCTCCTCAGGCGAGCCCGGAGACGAGCAGGAGGCCGTCGACTGGATGGA
>JBBDMN010000219.1:0-7346 GCA_040878305.1 Gaiellaceae bacterium | reverse complement strand
CGTGCGCCCGTGACCGACCAGGCAACGGTGAGCCTGCTCCGCTGGCTACGCCGGCAGCTCCGGCAGCCGACCCCGGTGCGTGAGCATCTCGAGGCCGCGGTCGCCAACGACGATCCGGGGGAGGCGCATCGGATCGTCTCGCTGGTTCCCTTCAGCGAGGCGCAGCGCAGGCACGTGCTGGGCCTGATCGCTCGCTGGGAGGAGGAACGTGGGCGCCGCTGAGAACGCGGAGCTCGTCCGCTCGATCTTCGACGCGTTCGCGAGGCAAGAGGGCTTCGCTCTGCGCGGAATCTTCGCCGAGGACGCCGTTTGGACGGTTCCCGGCAGCGGAGTCATGGCCGGCGTCTATCGCGGGCGCGATGAGATCTTCCGCTTCCTGGCCCGGCTGCCGAAGGAGACGGACGGGACGTACGGCTCGACGCTTCGCGACGTGCTCTCGAGCGACGAGCGCGCCGCCGCTCTCTACACGGCGAGAGGAACGCGCCTCGGTCGCACGCTCGAGCTCGACCAGGTGCTCCTCTTCCGTATCGAAGACTCGCTGATCGCCGACGTGCTCGCGCTGCCGAGCGACCCGGACGCGTTCGAGGAGTTCTGGGCGCCGTAGGCTCTTTCGACCACGATCTCGCCTCTCCGCCTCCCAACTAGACTCGGCGGGGTGAGCCTCTCGGCCGCCTTCGTGGAGCACGTTCGCGGCGTGATGGGCCCGGAGCACGTCGTTACCGAGCCCGAACAGCTCCGGGTCTACGAGTGCGACGGCTTGACCGGACATCGCGCGATGCCCGAGCTCGTCGTGCTACCCGGCTCGACGGAGGAGGTGCAGGCCGTCGTCCGCGCCTGCCACCGCGAGCGCGTGCCGTTCGTCGCGCGCGGAGCTGGGACCGGTCTCTCGGGCGGAGCGACTCCTGTCGCCGGCGGCGTCGTCGTCTCGCTCGCGCGGATGAATCGCATCCTCGAGATCGACCTCGCGAGCCAGCGCGTCGTGGTCGAGCCGGGAGTAGCGAACCTCGACGTGAGCCGGGCGGTGGCAGGCGAAGGCTTCTTCTACGCTCCCGATCCGTCAAGCCAGCAGGTGTGCACGATCGGGGGCAACGTCGCCGAGAACTCGGGCGGCGCGCATTGTCTGAAGAACGGTTTCACGGTTCACCACGTCACAGGTCTGACGCTGGTTCTCCCCGACGGCGAGGTCGTGGAGCTCGGTGGCAAGGCGCTCGACCCGGACGGTCCGGACCTGCTCGGAGTCGTCGTGGGCTCCGAGGGCACGCTGGGAATCGTCACGCGAATCACCCTCCGGATCGTCCGCGCGCCGGAAGTCGTGCGCACGCTGCTCGCCGGGTTCGCGACGACCGACGCGGCGGGCGCCGCGGTCTCCGGAATCGTGGCGGCCGGAATCCTCCCCGCAGCTCTCGAGATGATGGATCGGCTGACGATCGAGGCGGCCGAGCTCGCGGTTTCTCCCGGCTACCCGGCTGGCGCGGGAGCTGTACTCCTCGTCGAGCTCGACGGCGTCGCCGCGCAGGTCGAGGAGGACGCCGCCGAGGTCGAGGAGATCTGTGCGGGGTGCGGTGCGTTCGAGGTGCGAACGGCGACGAACGACCTCGCGCGCGCGCTTCTCTGGAAGGGACGGAAATCTGCATTCGCCGCGATGGGCCGGGTGGCGACCGACTACTACGTCCAGGACGGAGTCGTACCGAGGACACGCCTTCCGGAGGTGCTACGGCGCATCGAGGAGCTCTCGGAGACGCACGGCCTGCGCGTCGGCAACGTGTTCCACGCGGGCGACGGGAACCTCCATCCACTCGTCCTCTACGACGCGGAGCAGGGGGAGACGGAGCGCGCCCGTGAGCTGGCCGAGGCGATCCTCGAAGCGTGCCTCGACGCAGGTGGCTCGCTCACCGGAGAGCACGGTGTAGGGATGGACAAGGCCTGCTCGATGCCGCGGATGTTCTCGGAGCGCGACCTCGAGGTCTTCGGGCGGCTGCGACGCGCGTTCGATCCGGAAGGGCTCTGCAACCCGGGGAAGGTCATCCCGACGCCGCGCTTGTGCGGCGAGGTGCCCGGCCCGCACCGCGTCCACCCGCTCGAGAGGATCGGCGTTGCCGAGCGTCTCTAGTTTGGCGGAGGCTTCCGAGGCGCTCGCTCTGGCGCATGCTGAGGGGCGGCGGCTCCGAATCGGCGATGACCTGACGACCGAAGGCCTCGACCGGATCCTCGAGCACGAGGCGGGTGACCTCACCTGCACGGTCGAGTCCGGAGTTCGATTGTCGACTCTTCAGCGCGCCCTCGGAGAGCACGATCAGCGGCTCTCCCTCGATCCTCCGGGAGATCCGACGATCGGCGCCCTCCTCGCGGAGAATCTCTCGGGGCCGCTCCGGCACCGCTTCGGAGCCCCACGCGACCTCGTCCTCGGGGTCACGCTCGTACTCGCGGACGGCACGATCGCGAACGCGGGGGGAAAGGTTGTCAAGAACGTCGCCGGCTACGACCTCGCGCGCCTCGTCTGCGGCTCTCGAGGAAAGCTCGCGCTCATCGCTCGCGTCAGCTTTCGCCTCCACCCGCTCGCGAAAGCGGTGCAAACGCTCGCCGTCGAGACGAACGATGCTGCAACTGTCGTCGCCTCGATCCTCGGCTCGCAGCTGCAGCCGAGCGCGCTCGACATCCTTCATCCCGGCGGTGTGCTCGTGCTCTTCGAAGGCTCGCCGCGCGCGGTCGATGCGCAGGTGGCAACCGCCCGAGGACTCGTCGGAGGCGTCGAGGTCGAGCTCGCAACGTGGGATACGTCGCGGCGTCGTCAGGGTGCTGCTCGGGGCCGTGTCCGCTTCGATCCGGGCCGGCTCGCAGAGACGCTGGCGCTGGCTGATATGCGCGAAGCCGTCGTCCGTCCATCCGCAGGCATCGCGTACGTCCCTGACGAGGCACGCGACGACCCGCCGGAAGGCGTCCGTCTTCTGGTCGAGGCGATCAAACGCCAATTCGATCCGAACGGAGCTCTCGCCGCGTGATCAGGGAGCTGACGGCCGATTGCGTCCACTGCGGTTTCTGCCTCCCGACGTGTCCGACGTACGTCCTGTGGAGCGAGGAGATGGACTCGCCGCGCGGGCGGATCCACCTAATGGACGCGCGCCTGGACGGGACGGTTACCCTGAATGCGACGGTCACGACCCACTTCGACCGCTGTCTCGGATGCATGGCCTGCGTGAGCTCGTGCCCGTCCGGGGTACGCTACGACCGCCTGATCGAGACGACGCGCGCGGCGGTCGAGCAAGAGTACGAGCGCCCCTGGAGCGAACGCCTGCTCCGCGGTCTCCTCTTCCGCGTGCTCCCTTATCCGAGCCGCATGCGGGTGGCGCTCCGACTCGCCCCGCTAGGGCGAATTGCGCCTCTGCCGCGCCGGTTTCGGCCGCTCGTCGAGGTCGCGCCTTCCTGGCGTGGACGGGGCGAGGTCGCGACCATCACGCCCGCCCTGGGTGCGCGCCGCGGGCGTGTGGGTCTGCTGACGGGCTGTGTTCAGAAGGCGGTGTTCCCGGACGTCAACGCGGCGACCGCGCGTGTCCTCGCCGCGGACGGCTTCGACGTCGTCGCTCCGCCGCAGGGATGCTGCGGCGCGCTCTCCGTCCACGCAGGCCGGCTCGAGGAGGGAAAGACGTTCGCCAGGAAGCTGATCGGGGCTTTCGAGGGCGTCGACCTCGTCGTCGTCAACTCCTCCGGCTGCGGGTCGCACCTGAAGGAGCTCGGATGGCTGCTCGGCGACGAGCGGGGAGCGGAGCTCGCGGCGAAGGTGCGTGACGTCGGAGAGTTCCTCGCGGAAGTCCGTCCGCGCGCGCGACGCCACCCGCTCGCGATGACGATCGCGCTCCAGGATCCTTGCCACGTTCGGCACGCGCAGGCACTTCCGCTCGCAGCGCTTCCCTCGCTCGGCCGCATTCCTGCGCTCGAGGTCGTCGAGCCCGCGGAGCAGGATCTCTGCTGCGGCTCCGCCGGGATCTACAACGTCGTCCAACCCGAGGCCGCGCGGGAGCTGGGCGACCGCAAGGCCGCGAATGTTCTCGCGACAGGCGCGCAGGCCTACGCGAGCGCGAACCCGGGATGTCTCGTGCAGGTGTCGCAGGCGCTCCGGCGCGCTCGCCGGCCGCTACCCGCACTGCACCCGATCGAGCTCGTCGACGCGTCGATCCGGAATGTCGGCGCCGCACGACTCGCTGCTGCTGCGCGCCGCTAGGAGGCTTCGGCCTCCCGCCGCCGCCGCTTCTCAGCGTTGATCGCGCGGTAGCGCTGGATCATCTCCTGCAGTCGGCGCGTCAGATCCTCGTTGCGAGCATCGATCTCGGCCCACTCTTCAGGCGTCTTCTTCAGTCTCTTCCTCTTCATCGTCCTCTCCAAAGAGTGCCCGATGGATCTCGAGCACCGCAACCCTGATGTCGAAGAGCGTCTCGAGCATCAGCTGGGTCGCTTCTCGGTCGGTCTCATCCACGTCCCCATGATGCCGCCACTCTCGCTGTACCGCCAGACGTCAAAATCAGACCCGTCTTAGGTGGCGTCGATTGTCACCGGTCGCAGCTCGTCGAGCCGGTCGACACTCGCAAGCGACGGAAAGATCCGCCACCAGAGCACCGCCACAGCAATCGTCGCGACTCCTCCGACCACGACTGCCGGGACGACTCCGACGAGCGCTGCCGCGACTCCCGACTCGAAGGCCCCGAGCTCGTTGGACGCGCTGATGAACACCATCTCGACGGCGTTTACGCGACCGCGAAGCTCGTCCGGCGTGACGAGCGGGAGAATCGTCGAGCGGAGGACGACGCTCACGAGGTCGAAGGCGCCGCCGAGCGCGAGCGCGAGCATCGAAAGCCACATCTCCCGCGAGAGGCCGAACACGACCATGCACACGCCGAACGCAGCGACGACGAGGAACAGGGTGCGGCCGGCACGCCGCCGGATCGGACGCCGAGCGAGGAAGAGCGCGGCCGCGAACGATCCCACCGCCGGAGCCGTCCGGAGGAACCCGAGCCCGGTCGGGCCGACATCGAGGATGTCCTTCGCAAAGATCGGCAGGAGCGCGACGGCACCGCCGAGCAACACCGCGAAGAGATCGAGCGAGATCGCGCCGAGCAGCACCTTCGTCCTGCGGATGAGGCGGACGCCTGCGAGGACCTCGTCGATCCCAGCGGCGCCGACCGCCGCGGGAGTGCGGCCACTCCGAAGCGCGAGCACACACCCGAGCCCGCCGAGTGCGATGCCGACAGCGACGGCGTAGACGAGCTCGGGCCGGATCGCGAACAGGATCCCTCCGGCCGCCGGACCGGAGACGAGCGCGAGCTGAAAAGCGATCGACCGCTGCGCCAGCGCGCTCACGAGGATCTCGTGTGGAACCAGTGACGGCGTAAGCGCGCGGCCCGCAGGGGCGCCGATCGCGCCCGCGATCCCGGACGCGAACGCGAGCGCGAAGAAGGGCCAGACCTCGTCGGCGCCCCGCGCCGTGACGACGAGTAGGCAGAGGAGCACGACGATCTCGAGCGAGATCGCAACGGCATAGATCGCGCGGCGCGACACGCGATCCGCGAGTTGTCCCGCGGGAAGCGCGAGCAACGGCAGCGGGAGAAACTCGGCGAGCCCGACGAGCCCGAGATCGAGCGGGTTGCCACGCGCCTCGTACACCTGCCAGCCGACCGCGACCGTCGCCATCTGCGACGCGAACGACGATGTGAGAAGGGCGGTCCAGAAGAGCGCGAAGTCCCTGTGTCTGAACGCGGATCCACCCGCGCGAGAGCTCACGCGTCAGAGCGGCTTACGCGGCCTCGGGTGCGCCCGCGGGCTTCTCTTCGGCGCCGAACTCGACCTCGATGCGCAGGATGCGCGAGCCCTCGATCTCGAGAACAGTCAGCCGCAGACCGTCGGTCGAGACCGCGTCCTCGACCTCCGGCGCACGCCCGAGCTCGCCGAAGACGAGACCCGCCATGGTGTGGTAGTCGTCCTTCTCGAGCTTGGTCCCGAACTTTTCGTTGAAGTCGTCGATCGAATAGGTCCCACCGATGCGGACGTGGCTCTCATCGATCTGCTCGACGGACGTGTCGGGCAGGTCGAACTCGTCCTCGATCTCCCCGACGATCTCCTCGAGCACGTCCTCGAGCGTGACGATCCCGTCGACCACACCGTACTCGCCGACGACGATCGCCATGTGCTGCTTCTCGCGCCGGAAGTCGGCGAGGAGGGCCGCGAGATCTTTCGTCTCGGGGACGACGTAGGCCGGACGGGCGATCGCCTCGAGCCGGACCGCGGCGATCCCGAGGTCGTGCATGGCCGCGAAGAGGTCGCGGACGTGGAGGATCCCGATGATCTCGTCGAGCGAGTGCCGGTAGACCGGGTAGCGCGTGTACGGCGAGTCCACGACGGTGGCGAGCGCCTCTTCGGGAGCCATGTCGGCGGAGATGGCGACCACGTCCGGCCGAGGAACCATCACCTCCGAGACCTCCTTCGAGGCGAAGTCGAAGACCTTGTACAGCATCTCCTCCTCCACCTCCTCGATCTCGCCTGCCTCCTCGGCCGCGGCGACGATCAGGCGGATGTCCTCTTCGGTGTGCGCGACGACGCCCGCCGGAGCAGGGCTGATCCCGAACCTGCGTGTGAACGCGTTCGAGGACGCCTGCAGGAACCACACCAGCGGATAGGTCGCGACGTAGAAGGCCTCCACCGGCAGCGCAACCCAGAGCGCCGTGGACTCGTTCTTCGTCAGCGCGATCGCCTTCGGCACGAGCTCGCCCAGCGTCACGTGCAGGTAGGTGACGATTGCGAAGGAGATCGCGAATGCAACGCCGGTGGCAAGCACGGGGTCGAAGAAGTGCTCGACGAGCGGCTCACCAATCGCACCGAGGGCGATCGAGAAGGCTGTGATACCTAGCTGGACGGTCCCGATGAAGCGGACCGGGCTGTCCATGATCCGCAGCGCAATGCGCGCGCGGAGATTGCCCCGCGCCGCGAGTTCCCCCAAGCGAGAGCGGCGCGCAGTGACGAGCGCGTACTCGGCGGCAACGAAGAACGCGTTCCCCAGCACGAGCAGGAGAACGATCAAGACGCGGATGAAGTCGCTCACGCCCAGACCCCAATGGGCGACAGAGCCGACGACGCCCCGCGAGGTGCGCTGGTACTAGGCGGTAGCTCGTCGTCCACTTCGATCAGGCCGCAGTATAGGTGACGGTCCCGCCGTCCTCGTGCCGGCGGGCCGCGTCGTCGTTCACGAGCCGCTCCGCATGCGAGAGCGTCTCCGCGACGGCGAAGCGGCGGCTTGCGGGCTTCAAGCCCTCGCCGAAGAGCGCGAACGAGAGCTCGTAGCCCGACTTCGGCTCGGAGCCGAG